>NZ_JBNKPP010000020.1:0-9204 GCF_050295395.1 Agarivorans sp. | reverse complement strand
TCTGCTAAGCGGGCCCCCACATCGTTCATCGCCGCAACAGCCACCTGCTCTAGAGGAGCTTGCACTACGCCATTGTCGAGTACCGTTTGACTTTGACTATCTAACAAACGCCACTGGATCTGCCATTGATTAGCTTGCGGGTATTGACGAAAACTTAATACTAAAGGTGCAGCGTAGCGTTGGCTGGCGGCTAACAAAGGCCCATCAAAGCCACCCCATACATCGTTCACGCTGAGAGCCATAGTATCTTCTAAGTCCATTACCGGCAGGCGAATAGGCAAGCCGAGCAAAGCCGCCTGTTTACGGCCATTTTCCAGCCAAGACTGTTGTGAACTATCGGCCAATAGCCGACGATTAAAGTCTTGTTCACTGGCATACCACAATACAATGTCGGGACGTTGCTTACCCCATAAGCGCAATTGCGCCTGCATTAACAGCTGATTAATTTTAGCTTCGTTAAACAACACCGAGATGCTGTCTTCACGATAAGAAAATTGCTGAATGTAGGGCTGAATATTATTGCCCGCCTTCACCAGTAGCGGTGCATCCTTGCTGGTAGGATCTCCGGTTAAGCGCAGAATTAACAATTCAAAGGCTTGTTGTTGATCTTGTTGTTGATTACCGCTGGCTGAGGCCTCAACTCGATATAAATCGCTTAGCAATGAGGCCCTAAGGGGTAAACTCAGCAAGGCTAAACTTAGTACTAACAAGCACTTTTTAATCACTACACTCTCCTAAAGCTAAACTATTCCGCTTAAAGCAGTTTATTTAGTACCGAAGATCTTGTCTCCGGCATCACCTAAACCAGGCAGAATATAGCCGTGTTCATTTAATTTTTCATCAATCGATGCAGTATACAGAACCAAATCCGGATGCGCAGCTTCTAGCGCTTTCAAACCTTCAGGCGCAGCCACTAAAACCAATACCACAATATCTTTACAACCTTGTTCTTTTAATAAATCGATAGTAGCGATCATTGAACCGCCAGTCGCCAACATCGGGTCAACAACCAAGGCTAAACGCTCATCAATTTGTCCCACTAACTTGTGGAAATAAGGCACAGGTTCAAGAGTTTCTTCATCACGATAAATACCTACTACACTGGTTTTAGCCGAAGGCATATGCTCCAACACACCATCCATCATGCCTAAGCCGGCACGCAAAATAGGCACTACAGTGGCTTTTTTACCTTTAATTTGTTCTACCGTTACTGGGCCATTCCAGCCCGCAATCGTTACTTGCTCTACTGCCAAGTTGGCTGTTGCTTCATAGGTTAAAAGCGCCGATACCTCGCGGGCTAATTCACGAAAACGCTTAGTGCTAATATCCGCTTCGCGCATTAGTCCAATTTTATGACGAACTAACGGGTGCTTTACTTCAACAACTTTCATTTTTATTCCTTTGGTTTAACGATTTGCGAGCCAATAGTTTAGCTCAGCCTCAATCAGGATATGTTAGCAAAAATCAACAAAATGTCTTAGTTATCGTTTATTACTGTTCCAGCGCGGCTAACACTGCTAAAATATCGCGAAATTTTTTTCCATGTTCGTTGCAAGGTAATCCCGTGACCAAACAAAACACCCCTCTGAGTTATAAAGATGCTGGCGTTGATATCGAAGCTGGTAATGCATTAGTAGAACGTATTAAAAGTGTAAGTAAACGTACGCAACGCCCAGAAGTGATGGGTGGATTAGGTGGCTTTGGTGCATTATGTCAATTGCCCACTGGTTATAAAGAGCCTGTATTAGTTGCTGGTACCGATGGCGTAGGTACTAAGTTACGGCTTGCTCTTGATCTGGAAAAACACGACACCGTAGGTATCGATTTAGTCGCGATGTGTGTTAACGACCTTATAGTACAAGGTGCAGAACCGCTATTTTTCCTCGACTACTACGCTACTGGAAAGTTAGACGTGGATACCGCTGCCGACGTAGTAAAAGGCATTGGTCAAGGCTGTGAGCAGTCTGGCTGTGCGCTAATTGGTGGTGAAACTGCAGAAATGCCTGGCATGTACCACGGTGACGATTACGACATCGCCGGCTTCTGTGTAGGTGTGGTAGAAAAATCACAAATCATCGACGGTAGCAAAGTGACTGCGGGCGATGCCCTAATCGCCTTAGCATCAAGTGGCCCACACTCAAACGGTTACTCGCTGATTCGCAAAATTTTGGAAGTATCCAACGCCGATCCAAAACAAGCCCTAGGCGATAGCACTTTAGGCGAAACCTTATTAACGCCTACTAAAATTTACGTTAAATCGGTACTAGCCTTGCTTAAACAGTGTGAAGTTCATGCCCTTTCTCACATCACCGGTGGTGGTTTCTGGGAAAACATTCCACGGGTATTGCCTGCTGGAGCAAAAGCCGTAGTTGACGAAAGCAGCTGGCAATGGCCACAAGTATTCAATTGGCTACAAGAGCATGGCAACGTAGCTCGCGAAGAAATGTACCGCACCTTTAACTGTGGTGTAGGTATGGTTATCGCCCTGCCGGAAGCTGAAGTAGAGAGCGCTCTAGCGCTATTAGCTGAACACGGAGAAACTGCTTGGAAGATTGGCCACATTGAAAATGTAGCTGACAACGAAGGCCAAGTAGAATTTAAGTAGGATGATAATGGCACGCAACATCGTTGTACTCATTTCAGGTTCAGGGACTAACCTGCAAGCCATTATAGATGCCTGCAAAGAAGGCCGTATTAATGCTTCAATTAGCGCAGTAATAAGTAACAAGGCCGATGCTTATGGCCTTGAACGTGCGCAACAAGCAGCGATTAACACGGTCTTTATTAATCCTAAAGATTATGCTGATAGAGAAAGCTACGACTTGGCGCTAGCCGATGAGATAGAACAACAACAAGCAGACTTAATTGTAATGGCGGGTTTTATGCGCATATTAAGTCCAGCTTTTGTTGAGCGTTTTAAAGGCAAAATGCTAAATATTCATCCTTCGTTGCTGCCCAAGTATCAAGGTCTTAATACTCATCAGCGCGCCATTGATGCCAACGACGATGAACACGGTTGTAGTGTTCACTTTGTCACCGCAGAGCTAGATGGAGGTCCTGTGGTACTGCAAGCCAAGGTACCTATTTTCGAAGAAGATAGTACCGAAGAACTCGCCGCCAGAGTGCAAGCTCAAGAGCATGCTATTTATCCCTTGGTGGTAAGTTGGTTTATTGAGCAACGGCTAGAAATGAAAGCCGACCGAGCTTGGCTAGATGGGCAGATGTTGCCCGACAGTGGCTACGCCAATAATTAAAAAAAGCGCCATTGGCGCTTTTTTTATTGCAACTCTCCGTCGCGAAACAATACATATTCACCGCTGGCTATTTTTTGCCATCGCTCGTTACTGGTTAAAGGCTGAGTAGCAATCATTGTCACCACATCATTCGGCGTGGTTTCTTTACAAAAATCGATGGTCACATCGGCATCAGACAACTGCGCTTCACCAAAGGGGGCTCGACGAGTAATCCAGTGTAAATTGCTGGAACAGTAAGCCATTACATACTCACCGTTACTCAGCAACATATTAAACACGCCCTTCTCTCGCAACTGATCGGCAAGGCTAGCAATAAATTTAAACATGGCCAGCATGTTGGCTGGTTTACGCGGATACTTCAGGCGTAATTGTTCCAAGATCCAACAAAATGCTTGTTCACTATCGGTTTGCCCAACCGGACGAAAAAAGCCAGTATCCAACTGTCGATAACCCTTTAACTGACCATTATGCGCATAGGTCCAATTTTGTCCCCACAGCTCACGAGTAAAAGGATGGGTGTTTTCTAAGGATACATTGCCGCGATTGGCCTGACGAATATGTCCAATAACCGCTTGGCTTTTGATTGGAAAGGCCTGTACCAGCTCGGCGATTTTAGATTTACAACTGGGCGCCGGGTCTTTAAAGCTACGACAGCCCTTTCCTTCATAGAAGGTAATCCCCCAACCGTCTACATGCGGGCCAGTTACCCCGCCACGTTGTACCAAGCCGGTAAACGAAAAACAAATATCAGTAGGAACATTGGCACTCATTCCTAATAACTCACACATACCACTACTCGCTAGCTAATGAATTATTACTCAGCCCTTACTCGGCCATGTATTTTTCAATTAATTGGATGAGAATATGAATCACCTTAATGTGGATCTCTTGGATCCGGTCGGCGAAGCCAAAATGCGGTACTCTTATTTCTACATCAGCTTGTCCAGCGAGTTGACCACCATCTTTACCCGACAGAATAATCACCTGCATACCCTTGGCTTTGGCCGCTTCAACCGCTTTAATAATATTACCAGAGTTGCCGCTAGTACTGATGCCGAACAGCACATCGCCGGGCTGACCTAGGCCTTCAATATAACGTGAGAACACATACTCATAACCGTAGTCATTGCTAACACAAGATAGATGGCTAGGATCGGAAATCGCGATAGCCGGGTAAGCCGGGCGATTTTCACGATAACGGCCGGTTAGCTCTTCAGCAAAATGCATTGCATCACAGTGTGAGCCACCGTTACCACAGGCCAACACTTTTCCTTGTTGCTTGAAGCTATCGGCTAACAAACGCGCAGCTTGCTCAATGGCTGCAATGTTCTTTTCATCCGCAATAAATGCATTTAACACCAGAGCGGCTTCTTGTAACTCTTCAACAATCAAATTCTTCATTTAAGTTCACTTATCTGGGCGAGGCTTATTAGGCCCACACTATAACGTTTTTTTAGCTGAGGATCAGTGTTCTATATAGCTCAAATTGTATTTTGTTCAGCATCCATTACACAAGTCAGCGTGTTGATTTTTTGTAAACAGCTTGAATTTTATTAACCATTGCGTTACAAATAACCCAAAGAGGTCAGACCTCTTATAAAACTCAAGGAGATACAGATGCAAAGTTACATTCCACTTTTTGCGCTAATAGCTGGATTGCTGTTAATGGGCGGATTAGCTTACTTTAGAGCTTCGTTATTAGCCTTTAGCTTGGTACTAACCGGGCTACTAGTGGCTTACAGTTTTGTTAGTCCCTTTAGCCAATTGTTTTGGTTAGCTTACCTGTTAATCATTGGCGGATTGAATTTTAAAGCGCTGCGCCAGCAGTTGATTTCTAAGCCGCTGTTTAAGATCTTCAAAAAAATCATGCCAGAAATGTCTCGCACCGAAAAAGAAGCCATTGATGCGGGCACAACTTGGTGGGAAGGCGAGCTATTTCGCGGCGCGCCAGACTGGAAAAAACTACACAGCTATCCAGCCCCTCGCTTAAGTCCAGAAGAGCAAGCATTTTTAGATGGCCCGGTTGAACAAGTTTGTGCCATGACCCGAGATTGGGAAATCACTCACGAGTTGGCCGATCTCCCTGAAGAAATCTGGGACTTTCTCAAGCAACACAAGTTCTTCGCCATGATTATTAAGAAACAATATGGTGGCCTAGAATTCTCTGCCTACGCACAATCCTGTGTATTACAAAAACTGGCAGGTGTATCAGCGGTATTATCCAGTACTGTGGGGGTTCCTAACTCACTTGGCCCTGGTGAACTATTGCAACATTACGGTACTAAGCAGCAGCAAGACCACTACCTACCGCGCTTGGCAGAAGGTAAAGAAATTCCCTGTTTTGCCCTTACCAGCCCAGAAGCAGGCTCTGATGCCGGTTCGATTCCCGATGCAGGCGTAGTATGTATGGGCGAGTGGCAAGGCGAGCAAGTATTAGGCATGCGAATTACTTGGAACAAACGTTATATTACGCTGGCTCCGGTAGCGACCATTCTTGGTTTAGCCTTTAAGCTTTCCGATCCCGATGGTTTGCTGGGTGAGCAAAAAGAACTAGGTATTACCTGCGCCTTAATTCCTACCGACATTGAAGGTGTCGAAGTCGGCCGTCGCCACTTCCCGCTAAACGTACCCTTCATGAATGGCCCAACACGTGCCACTGATTTATTTGTGCCGATTGATTTCATTATTGGCGGAAAAGAAATGGCCGGTCAGGGTTGGCGCATGTTGGTAGAGTGTTTATCGGTAGGTCGTGGCATCACCCTTCCCTCCAGTGCCACTGGCGGGATTAAAAATGCCGCGCTAGCCACCGGTGCTTACGCCCGGATCCGTCGTCAATTCAAACTGCCAATTGGCAAAATGGAAGGCATTGAAGAGCCTCTAGCACGCCTCGCCGGTAACGCCTACTTAATGGGAGCAGCATCAGACTTAACTGTGAGCGCCATCGATTTAGGCGAAAAACCTTCGGTGATCTCTGCCATCGTCAAGTATCACCTCACTCACCGCGGCCAACGTGCGAGTATTGATGCCATGGATATTGTTGGCGGAAAAGGCATTTGTTTAGGCCCTAAGAACTTCCTCGCTCGTGCCTATCAAGGGGCTCCTATTGCCATCACCGTAGAAGGCGCCAATATTCTCACCCGCAGTATGATTATTTATGGTCAGGGGGCGATCCGCTGCCACCCTTATGTATTAAATGAAATGGCCGCTGCTCAGGACCCAGACTTTAATCGAGGCTTAGATAGCTTTGATAAGGCGCTATTTAGCCACCTTGGCTTTGCTTTCAGCAACTTTGTACGCAGCTTCTGGTTTGGTATTACTGGCAACAACTTTGTTAGTGCCCCCTACTCGGACCAAACCGCGGTGTATTACAAGCAGCTCACCCGCTTTAGTAGCAACCTAGCATTGCTGTCAGATGTTGCAATGGGCACCTTGGGTGGAAACTTAAAACGTAAAGAACGGGTATCGGCTCGCTTAGGAGATATGTTAAGCCAACTTTATTTAGCCTCTGCGGTACTCAAACGCTATGACGATGAAGGCCGCAAAACGGAAGACTTACCTTTGGTTCACTGGAGTATGCAAGATGCACTATTCCAGCTACAAACCGCTCTCGATGAGCTATTGCTGAACTTCCCGAATAAGTTGGTCGGTAAATTTATGCATTGGGTCTTGTTCCCACTAGGCAAGCCACTACATGCGCCAAGTGATCAATTAGACCACACCCTAGCGCGTATTTTACAACAACCCAGTGAAACCCGTGACCGACTCGGCCAAGGTCGTTTCGACAGCCGAGTAGCGGGCAATGTATACGGTGAATTAGAGCAAACTTTAGAAGACGTGCTGGCCTGTGAGGCGCTTTACGACAGGGTTTGTCAGGCTTTAGGTGAAAAACGCCCGTTCACCCAACTAGACAAATTGGCCGAACAAGGCCTCCACTTAGGAGTATTGAGCCCTGAGGAAGCGCAGTTAATGAAACGCACCGAACAAGGGCGCCTAGCGGCCATCAATGTCGATGACTTCGATCATCAACAACTAGAAAACCGCCCTGCTCAGCCTCAAGGTAGTCATTCCAGTTGGGATTCAGTAGCTTAATTTAACCACCAAGCCACACTCTAAAAAGCGAAGCTAACTGCTTCGCTTTTTTTTACTTAAGCCAAACAAGGCATTGAATTTATTTCCAAAATACTCTTTACTTAAATAAAATCTCAGCATGGAAAGCCAATGAGTGACGACATCTTTCTCGTAGATGACTCCAGCACCGAGTCCAGCCTCTTAACCGAACAATGGAAGTTGCTGATTGTTGATGATGAACCCGAGGTTCACCACATCACCAACATGACCTTGTCTCAATTTGTTTTCGATAATAAATCCATTCAGTTTCTTCACGCCAACTCAGCGCAACAAGCCAAAGAGCAACTCCAACAACATCCTGATATCGCTTTAATTTTGTTAGATGTGGTGATGGAAACCGATGACGCTGGCCTATGTTTAGTACGCTATATTCGAGAACAACTAAATAACCAAAGTGTGCGCATCGTACTGCGTACCGGGCAGCCAGGGCAAGCGCCAGAAGATGAAGTAGTAGAAAACTATGACATCAACGATTACAAAGACAAAACCGAGCTTACTTCACAAAAGTTGCGCACACTAATCCGTGCTAGTCTACGTTCCTATCGTGACATCTGCGCTTTAGAAAAACACAAAAAAGGCTTGGAGAAAGTAGTTAAAGCCTCTAGAGGTATCTTCGAGAAAAATGCCTTATTTACCTTTGTTGAGGGAGTACTAGAGCACCTAGCAGCGGTACTGAATCTGGAAGATAGTCGTCTCTACCAAGTAGAACAATATGCCTATCAAATCCATGAGACGCAATTACAGCTACTCGCCTATCATGGCGGAAAACAAACAGCAGCCCCCACTCCACAGCAGCTCTGTGACTTTCCTGCGGATCAGCAACAACTGTTCAGTGAGGCAATAAATGGTAAGCGACATGTATTTGCCGATAATGCCTTGGTTATCTACTGTGAAAACAGAGCTTACAATTTACTGTTTTACGTCACTCGAACCGCCCCATTCAGCCAAGCGGATCAACATTTCACCAAGTTGCTCAGCGAAAACATCGTGGTGGCTTTAGAGAACATTCGCCTCAACGAGCTAATCCATACCAATCAAAAAGAAGTGCTGTACCGTTTGGGGGAAATTGTTGAAACTCGCTCCAAAGAATCAGGTATGCATGTACGCCGAGTAGCCCTTTTTACCGCACTATTAGCCGAACAACTAGGGTTGCCCGAATTAACCATTGAACAGCTAAAATTGGCAGCGCCGCTACACGATGTGGGAAAGGTGGCCATCCCCGATGCGATTTTGCATAAACCCGGTAAACTTGAGCCCGACGAATGGGAAATCATGCAAACCCATGCTGCTATTGGCGAAAAGATGCTGGATGGCTCAAATATCGAAGTACTGCAATTAGCCGCTGAAATCGCAGGCTCTCATCATGAGAAATGGGATGGCAGTGGCTACCCCAAGGGTCTGAAAGGCGAACAAATCCCTCTGAGTGGCCGTTTAACCGCAATTGCCGATGTATTTGACGCCTTAGCGAGCAAACGTTGCTATAAGGAAGCTTGGACAGAGCAAGAGATTATTAACTACCTAAAACAGCAGCGGGCTAAGCAATTTGATCCGCAATTGGTCGATATACTCTTGGAAAATTTAGCTGACTTTGTGGCAATTAGAGAAAAGTATCAGGATCGATTGTAGCAAGGCTTTGCTAAATATCGGACAAAAAAACCTCGTTTAACGAGGCCTTGCTTAGTAGTGGCGGAGTGGACGGGACTCGAACCCGCGACCCCCGGCGTGACAGGCCGGTATTCTAACCAACTGAACTACCACTCCGCATATACTAAAGTCACAAGTTTTATTCAATGCTGGCGGAGTGGACGGGACTCGAACCCGC
>NZ_JBNKPP010000019.1:0-32794 GCF_050295395.1 Agarivorans sp. | reverse complement strand
GTTGTATTCAGTTTCTTGACATCGCGGGCAAGGTGGAAGTGTGTCCGAGGTATCATCAAGAACTACTTTTTGACCGCACTTGGTACATACGTAAACCCCTTTACCTGGTTTTTCTCCAGTACTCGACATAATTATCTCCGTTCTAAGTTGCTGCCAAAATAGCTACTGGCAGCTCGTAGCATATAACAGGGTATTACCCGGACTTCTCATTAAACCCCAGCCGTTTTTACCTAGGTAAAACTCATTCCAAGTAAAATTACTCAATAATGACAATAACTTACCAGTAAAAACCGAAGTTTTACAGCGCAAAATTTGGGCGCGGTAAATTTAATGGCACCAACAACAAAACGATAAAATTCATAAGGTTATAAGAACAGGCAAAAACAAAGCGAGAACAATTTAGGCCTTTTAAGGCTCGCTTTGTCGCACCTTCTCTCGAATTCTTTTAATACTGTATTAATAGTTAGTGGTATCAGCAGGGCTGAGGTCGCTAGATTAGCGCTGATTGACTTTGGCTCAAGCGCAAGCTGGGTCTTAAATAACCGGGGATGAAATTAACGAAAGTGCTTCGGCCTTTAGGAGAGGTGTTAAACAGCTTTATTTGGCAAGCGTAGGCTGCTTGCTTAGAGCGGCTTTTAGCAAAATAAAGCCAAGCAGTAAACTTAGCCACAGGGTAATGGCGTTGAGTAACTCGAAGCGCCAGTGATTTAGATTGATGGCGTGTACTTGCAGGCTAATATCGGCGACTAGTATCAGCAATAGTCCCCACAGTTGTATTTTTTCTGAAACTTTAGCCCATAAGCGGGGCAGTAGTAGTCGGCTCAGCGGTAGGGCGCCTATTGCCAGCCCTAAGTAAAACCAGCGATGTTCGGGGTAGAGTAGGCTTAGTATGTCGCCACCGGTTTGCCGAGAGCTGGCCGCTATGGCAAATAGCAACCAGGTTCGACTGAGTAGCGCACAAGTGAATAGTACGCTGGTTTGATTAGCAAATAACACGCTTTATTGAAGTTCGGACAAGGCCGTTTCTTCGCCAGTAGCCTCTGGCAAGGTGCTGGCTTCGCTGAGTTCTATGCTTTGCTCTAGAGCGCTATTAGTTGGTTGCTCTAATAATTCAGCTTGGGTTTCGGCTTCAGGGCTGCGGCGAATTTGCACCAACATGCCCATTAGCGGATGGTCGAAGTAGTGAATTTCGCCAGAGCGCACGCGGCGTTTTTGATCAAACTTAAAGCTGTGTAGTTGCTCAACGGTATGAAACTCTTTAACTAACGCACCTTGCTCCGATGTTTGCATATCGGGAGTGACTACCACCACCGCAGGGGCTTCAGCATTTGGATCCACCACCTCGGCCACTGTTACGTTCGCTGGAACATTCACTTGCTCAAGAGTTTCGTTGGTTGTTGTTTCTACTACTGCCAGCGGCTCTACAGGCTCTGCTGTTAAGGCTTGTTCCACTTCTACTGGGCGTTTAAGAATCAGCTCACTTTCTATATACAGGTAGTGCTGAAGGTAAACACGAAAACCACCTTCAAGCTCCCATAGGGCACTTGTCTCTGGGGCGGTTTGCTCTGTTGCTGCCTCTTCTAAGTCAAACAAAGACAAATTTTCTGCGCTTAAGTCGATGGCGTCGGCGGCTTGCGGTGCACTGGCAGACAATAGCTGACCATCGCTGTTAAAGCGGGTAGAAAAATCTTTACCTGCTTGCACAGTGTAGTGCTTAGCGCGGTTGCGCGGAGCAACCACTTCTCGCCAACCAATGTGTAGCAGTGGAGTAAAGCCCGCGTGCTGTTGTAGTTTTGCAAACTCATCACTGAGTTCTAATTGTGATTTACTGAGTATGCGCCGTTTAGTGCTGCCGCTTACCGGCCAACCTCTGCCATCTATGGTGACAGGTAGTTGGTCAAACCTAGGGCTAACACAAGGTTGCTCACAAGCAAACAAAGGGCCTAACAGCGGTTCGCTGGTATTCACACTGATTTGTTGCGGCTGGGGCCAGTATTCTTGAGTACTTGCCACATCGATGTTGCGTTTAAAGAAAATGACCTCAACATCAAACCAGCGAGGCTCTTCGGCAAAGCTGGGGATGCTGGTTAAGGTGATGGCGGCCAAGCTGCAGAGTTGTAGGGCATTTTTAAGAATTAGACGCATTGGCAGTAAATTGCTCCAATAATAATTCAATAAGGCTTAATCGTTGCTCTGGGCTGTCGCTAGGCACGGCAAATTTGAGTTTATTTGCGCCCTCTAAACGATAGATAGCTGGTTGAGATTGTAACAGGCTTACTAGGAAAGCGGCATTAACTTTTGTGGATTCCGCAAACTCGACCACGCCACCTTTGGGGCCGGCTTCTATTTTTTTAATGCCTAAATGCTCGGCGGCAATCTTGAATTTTTGCACCTCAAACAGGTTTTTAGCCTGCTCTGGCAGTAAGCCAAAGCGGTCAATCAGTTCCACTTGTAGCTCGCGCATTTCTGCTGCCTCGCTACAGTTAGCAATGCGCTTATACATGGTTAAACGGGTAGTCACATCGAAGATGTAGTCGTCGGGCAACAGGGCAGGAATACGCAGTTCTACTTCTGCTTGCTCGCTTTGACTTAAATCCCAGTTAAGATCTTGGCCTTTTTTCAGGGCGCTTACCGCGCGGTCGAGCATTTCCATATACAGGGTGAAACCCACCGCTTCAATTTGTCCGCTTTGGTCATCACCGAGTAGTTCACCTGCACCACGGATTTCTAAGTCATGAGTGGCTAAGGTAAAGCCTGCGCCTAAATCTTCTAGTTGGGCAATGGCGTCTAAGCGTTTTAGCGCGTCCTTGGTAATCAGCTTGGGCGGCGGGGTGAGCAAGTAGGCATAAGCTTGGTGATGAGAGCGACCCACTCGTCCTCGCAATTGGTGTAACTGGGCTAAACCAAAGTTGTCGGCGCGGTTGATAATAATGGTATTGGCGCTGGGAATATCGATGCCAGTTTCAATAATGGTGGTACATACCAATACATTAAAACGTTGGTGGTGGAAGTCACTCATGATCCGCTCTAGCTCGCGCTCGCGCATTTGCCCGTGGGCTACGGTAATGCGGGCCTGAGGTAACCACTCGCTCAACTCTTGGGCCACTCGGTCAATGGTTTCCACTTTGTTGTGCAGAAAATATACCTGACCACCACGCATTACTTCACGGCTAATCGCTTCTTTGATTAATGCGGGTTCATGTTGGCGAACAAAGGTTTTTACCGCCAAGCGCTTAGCTGGGGGAGTGGCAATAATCGACAAATCACGCATGCCACTCATCGCCATATTTAACGTTCTCGGAATAGGCGTGGCGGTTAGCGTGAGAATATCCACATTGGCGCGCATCGCTTTAATTTGTTCTTTTTGGCGCACCCCAAAGCGATGTTCTTCATCAATGACTAGCAGCCCCAAATTGGCAAACTGCAATTCTTTGCTCAGTAATTTGTGGGTACCAATGATGATGTCAATTTTGCCAGCCTTAACATCTTTAATAATTTGCGTTTGCTCTTTAGCGGTTTTAAAGCGCGATAGTGCCGCTACCTCTATCGGCCAATTGGCAAAGCGGTCACAAAAATTGTCATAATGCTGTTGTGCCAGCAGCGTGGTGGGCACTAATACTGCCACTTGTTTACCGGCATTCACCGCCACAAACGCTGCTCGCATGGCCACTTCGGTTTTACCAAAACCTACATCACCACAAACTAGCCGATCCATAGCATTGGGCGCTTGCATATCGCTAAGTGTGGCCTGAATGGCTTGTTGTTGGTCGTCGGTTTCTTCAAAGGGGAAGTCGGCGGCAAATTGCTGGTACGCCGTATCATCCATTTGATAAGCAAAGCCCGGTTTGGCGGCGCGTTTGGCGTAAACTTCTAGCAGCTCGGCGGCCACATCACGGATTTTTTCCGCCGCTTTTTGCTTGGCTTTTTGCCACTGGTCATTACCCAGCTTATGCAGTGGCGCGGTTTCATCGTTGGCGCCAGAATAACGGCTAATCAGATGCAGCGCATTCACCGGTACGTACAATTTGGCTTGGTTGGCATATTCCAAGCTGAGAAATTCGGTTTTAATGCCGCCGTTTTCAAAGCTGGTAAGGCCTTGGTAGCGCCCTATACCGTGTTCTATATGTACCACGGGCTGGCCGATGCTCAGTTCCGCCAAGTTACGGATCAACACATCGGGGTTAAGGGTTTTATTGGACGCCTTACGTTGTTTGGCTCTTACTTTGTCACCTAGTAGGTCGACTTCGGTAATCACTTGCAGTTGCGGCTGGCTAAGTTCAAAGCCCTTTTCTAGCGGCGCTACTACCATCGCCAATTGCTGCTCGCTGCTGATAAAGTCGTTCAGCGTAGCGTAATCTTTTAGCTTTAGTTTTAGCGGGCTGAGCAGGTTTTTAAGCGCTTCGCGGCGGCCTTCGGTTTCGGCAATAAAACAGGTTTTAAGCTTGGGGTGATGCTCTAGGTAGTGACTCAGCGCTTGCAGCGGCAGATTCAAGCGATGGTTAACGGTTAAATCGGGCAGTGCATGAGCCTCTAGATTTAGCTTACCTTGGCTATTTCTGGCTGGGCCCTTGTGCAATTTGACGCTAGCAAACAGTTTCAGCTCTTTTAAACACTGCTCGGTGCTTTGATAGAGCTCGTCTGGCGGCAGTATTGGTCTGGCTTTATCATGGCGGCGGTTTTCATAGCGCTGGCTGAGTTCATGCCAAAACTGTCGCCCAGCCTGATCTAAATCACCCACCTTAATCACCACGGTATTGGGCGCTAATTGGTCGCTCAAGCTTTCGGTGTGGCTATGAAATAAGGGCAAGTAGTATTCAATACCCGCAGGCATAATGCCTTTGGAAACCTGTTGGTAAATTGAGCCGGCATCGCGGCTTGGCTCGAAGCGATCCCGCCACTGCTGGCGAAAAGTTTCGATGCCGCTGCTATCGGTGGGAAACTCGTGAGCGGGCAGCAAGGTAATGCTTTGTTGTTGGTCTGAACTGCGCTGGGTATCGGGGTCAAACTGCCGAATGCTGTCTAACTCGTCATCGAAAAAGTCCAAACGAAACGGCTGCTCGCTGCCCATGGGGAACAGATCTAACAGGCTGCCGCGTAAGGCGAACTCGCCGTGTTCCATCACCTGATCAACATGCTGATAGCCAGCATTCACTAAGCGCTCTTTAAAGGCGGCCAAGTTTAGGCTTTGACCCACTTTGAGCTGCAAGCTGTGTTTAGCTAAAAACTCCGCCGGGGCGCAGCGTTGTAACCACGTCGCCATAGGCGCGATGAGCACGCTGTTTCGGTCTTGGCTTAATTGGTTAAGGCTTAAAATCCGTTGCGATACGATGTCTTGATGAGGCGAAAAGTTATCGTAGGGCAAGGTTTCCCAATCGGGTAGCAAATGTAAGGGGCGGCTGGGGTTAAGCCCGTTCACTTCGCGCTCAATTTGCAAGGCGCTGCGAGTATCTTCAGTGAGAATAACAATCGGTGCGTCGAGTTGGCCAATGTATTGTTGAATCACCAGGGCCAAGGCACTGCCCGGCAGGTTGCTGACTTGCTTATTGTCGCCCGCAGCGGTCGGGCAGGGTAAATTTAGTAACACAGAAAACTCTTATTTTTCGGCTTGTTGTCGAGCATCTGCTCGAGCTTTTAGTTGCTGGCTCTGCACATGCAGACTGGCTCGTACTAGGGCTTCAACATCTTCTTCGCGGATCCAGCTATAACTGATTTCCAATAAATGTTCTTTACTGTGAGCTAGTGCTTCACTGTGTTTGACCTCGCCATAACAAAACACGGCACTGGACTCTTCAGGCAAGAAAATCTTTAGCCGTAAGGCTTGGCCTTTAGCTAGCGCTTGTGGCCAAACGCAGTGGATCTCTGAACCACCAAATAACTGGCTAATGGTGCGATGTTCCGGACTATCCTGCTGGGCTAAAACATAGCTTAAAACACGATTAAGTTTTTGTTCTTGGTTTTGTAGGTAAGTTAATAATTGTTCACCCGCTTCACCTAGCTGCTTTAGTGCACGTAGCCCTATTAAAGAATGTTGTGAGCCATTGGCGAGAATAAACGGTTCTGGAATACTGGCTTCAAACTCAGCATGTGATTGAGGCAGCTCTGCTTGTTCAATCACTTCGATATTCACGTTGAGTTGGTGAGATACACTAAAATATTGTTGTTCTTGCATATTTTCCTACAAACGCCCAGCGGCGAGTGACAAATAACCATGCTTTAAAGCGTAGTTGAAGGCGAAATTACAACAACTTGAGCAAGCAATTGCAAATATACTGATTATCTTTGATTTTTATGTGATTAAGCAAGCTATGTTACTTGTTGCTGTGCAGGGCGCACGGTATGATTAGCGCGTTTTTTAAAAGCTTAGGGATGTCCGTTGCTTCGATGAAATTGATTGGCTTTATAGCATGGCGGTTCTCACGCGGAGCCAAACAGCAACGTTTTGCGTCATTTGTTAGTTGGTTTTCGACGCTGGGGATTACCCTAGGCGTAGCTGCCTTAATTACTGTTATTTCGGTGATGAATGGCTTTGAGCAGCAACTGAAACAACGCATACTTAATCTTGTTCCCCACCTGACTTTGGCTGCTGAACAGCCGATTCCCCCGCAACTTTCGGGTTATGCTCATGCACCTTTAGTGCTTAGTGAAGTGGTATTGCAAAGCACTTCTAATTTACATGCCGCGATGATGCAAGGCATTGATGTGAATGCTCAAGCCGATGCCGAGCTGCTTCGACAAAAAATGCTGATAGGGGATTTAGATGCCCTACAACCGGGCAGTTATAAGGTGGTGATAGGCATTGGTGTCGCCAATGCCTTGGGCGTGCGCCTAGGCGATAACATTCGTTTATTGGCCACCGACCGCTTGGTCTATACCCCGCTAGGGGAAATGCCGTCGCAGCGTAATTTTCAGGTTGCCGGTATTTTTGAGTTTGCCGCCGAAGTGGATAAGCAATTCATACTAGTTAATCAACAAGACAGTGCCAGATTACTGCGTTCTCCTTTAACTAAGGTGAGCCAGCAGCGCATCTATTTAGACGACCCCTTTAAGATTGAAACCCTCGCGGCTAGTTTGCACAAGGCCGGGGTAGAGTTTCAAGATTGGCGTCGTTTCTATGGGGAGCTATTCGCCGCGGTGAAAATGGAAAAGAACATGATGGGTATGTTGTTTTGCCTGATTATTGCCGTGGCTGCATTTAATATTTTATCTAGTCTAGTCATGATGGTGGGTGAAAAACGCAGCGACGTTGCTATTTTACAAACCTTGGGTTTGTCACGCGCAAAAGTGGTGATGGTGTTTGTTACCCAAGGGGCGTGGAGTGGTTGTGTTGGGGCTGCGGTTGGCGCCTTAAGCGGTTATGCCTTAAGTGCCAATATTAACCCGGTGATGTCAGCCTTGGGCTTAAACTTTGCCGCTAATTTTGGTGGTACGGGCTTGCCGGTAGTACTGCGTAGCGAGCAAATTTTATTTATCACCACTGCAGCGATGTTGCTCAGCATTGTGGCAACCATTTATCCGGCTTGGCAAGCCAGTAAGATTCATCCAGCAGAGGCTCTTAGATATGAGTGAGCAAAGCGCTCAGCCCGTTTTAGTGGCAACTAATATTTGTAAAACTTATCAAGATGGCAAGCAGTTAACCGAGGTATTGCACGGTGTCGACTTCGCGGTTCAGTCTGGTGAAGCGGTGGCCATTGTGGGTAGCTCTGGTTCTGGTAAAAGTACCTTATTGCATATTCTCGGCGGCCTTGATGATGCCAATCAAGGTGAGGTGAGTATCGAAGGACAAAGCCTAGCGGGCTTAAGCAGTAAACAATTGGCTAAACTACGTAATCAAAAACTGGGTTTTATTTATCAGTTTCATCATCTATTGGGTGAGTTTTCCGCCTTAGAAAATGTAGCTATGCCTTTATTAATCGCAGGCGTCGCCAAGACTGCTGCCTACCAACAGGCGCAAGCCTTGTTAGAACGAGTAGGCCTGGGGCACCGTTTAAAACACCGTCCTGCTGAGCTCTCTGGCGGAGAACGCCAGCGCACCGCCATCGCTCGCGCTTTGGTTAATCAACCCAGTTTGGTATTGGCTGATGAACCCACCGGCAACCTAGACAGCCATAGCACCGAGTCGATTTACCAACTTATTTTAGAGCTTAACCGTGATTTAAATACCGCTTTTGTAGTGGTGACGCATGACTTGGCTTTGGCCGCAAAATTCTCTCGTCAAGCGCATATGCAAGACGGTCATTTTGTTAGTAAGGCAGATTAGTATGCGCTTGCCTTTATCGTGTTTCATTGGCCTGCGTTATCACCGTGCTAACAATAGCAACGGTTTTATTTCGTTTATCTCGGCCTCTTCCACACTGGGTATTGTATTAGGTGTGGCGGTGTTGATTATTGGTTTGTCGGTAATGAACGGCTTTGAGCGAGAATTACGAGAACGCTTTTTAGCCATTGTTAGCCATGGTGAACTAGAAGCGGTTAACCCTCCTTTAAGCGATCATCAACATTTACTTGACGCAGCACGCGCCGAACCCCACGTGTTAGGGGCTGCCGCCTACATCCAATTTAGCGCCTTGATCCAAAAAGGTAAGAAGATGAAAGCGATGGCGCTAAAGGGGATCGATCCTGAAACTGAAAAAACCGTGACCAGCTTACATCAGTACGTGGGGGATGAGGCATGGCAGGCCCTGTCTGAAAACCAGCCACAACTGATACTTGGTGCAGGTATTGCTAAACATTTGGGCATCACAATTGGCGAGCAAGTCACGCTATTGTTGCCTAAGCCACAGCAGCAACATCTTAGTTCGCCACAACGGGTAAGGGTTAAAGTGGTTGGTTTGATGCGGGCTGGTGGGCAACTGGATAATCAATTAGGTTTTATTAACTTGGCCTATGCGCAGCAGCTCAGCCAGTGGCAAGAGGGGGTGACTGGCATCAGTTTAAAAGTTGACCAGCCTTTATTTGCCGATGAGATTGTGCGTTCGGTGGCAAAGACTTTCCCCCAATTAGTTTTCATTAAAAGTTGGACTCGCCAATACGGTTATTTATATCAAGATATTCAATTAGTTCGTACCATTATGTACGCCATCATGCTGTTAATTGTGGCTGTGGCAAGCTTCAATATTGTGTCCACGCTTATTTTAGCGGTGAGCGAGAAACGCGGTGATATTGCGATCCTAAAAACCATGGGAGCATCGGATGCCACCCTGCTGCGCAGTTTTGTGGTTTATGGCTCTTACAATGGGATTCTAGGCTGCCTTTGGGGCGCGGTTTTCGGTGTGTTAGGGAGTTTGGGCTTGCCTCATTTAGTGGGCTGGCTAGAGCAAGCCTTAGGCCACAGCTTGCTATCGGCTGACATCTATTTCATCGATTTTTTACCGGCCAAGTTACTGTGGAGCGATGTGTTTGTGGTAGTGGCCGCGGCTTTAATCTTAAGTATGTTAGCTACAATATGGCCAGCCTGGCAGGCGACTAGAGTGAAACCTGCCCAAGAGTTGGGGTAAACCCCTTGCAAGCGATTAAAAAAGGAGCCAATCGGCTCCTTTTTGTTTTTCTATTGGCTTAACGACGTTTGCGGTAGCGGCGTCTAACGGAGTAACGCCACAGAGCGTTAATTGAAAAGTAGCCGCATATTGAGAAGAATATGCCGCAAACTAAACTACCTAGTAAAAACGAGGGGCCAACGGTGGCGATCAGATGTTCTATGCCTTCCCAAGAAAACTCTATATGCACTTGGGTAATGGCTTTACCCAAGATTGAGGCTCCAACCAGATAACAAAAATAAAAAATAGCGGGGATGGTAAACGGGTTGGACACCCACACTAAGGCCACCGATAAGGGAAGATTAACTTTAAATAATATCGCTAGCGCAGCAGCAATAATCATTTGGGAGGGCAGTGGAATAAAGGCAACGAATAACCCAATAGCAAAGGCACCGGCAGCGGAGCGACGATTTAAATGCCATAAATTTGGGTTGTGTAGCCATTCTCCAAAGAACTTAAGATGCTTGCTGGCTTTCAAGTCTTCAGTCTTAGGAATAAATCGTTGTATCGTCTTTTTTGGCATATAGTTTAGTTACTGATAAAAAACTTTTTATTGCGCATGAATGCCTTTTTACTAGCCAGTTTGCTAGCAATGACTTCGTCGTTAGTCTGGCCAAGCTTGCTTAGCCTGCCTCTTTTATATGTTAGCTGTGTTGCACTGGCTGCTTTACTGTGGAAAAGAAAGCTTTGGGCTGCTGGCTTCATATTTGGGCTATGTTGGATTGGTGTACACGGCATCTATTATCAATCATGGGTGCTCGCTATCCAACAAAAAACGGCCAACTCTAGCATAATTGGTAAAGTCTTGGCAGTTGATAATAATCAATACTGGCAAAAAATCACCGTAGAAATTGATCTGGTTAATGCTAAACACAGTATAGCGTGGTGGAAGCCTAAGTTAATTTTATATTCTGCGATTAAAAAGCCAGCAACATCCTTGCAAGTGGGTCAAGTTATTCGTGGAACAGCCAAGCTTAAGCCTGCTTATGCTAACGTTAATCCCGCAGGGTTTAACTATGCAAGATGGCTGTTATCAAAAAATATTGTAGGGCGTGGCAGTTTGCTTGAATTTCAAGTCATCGATGCGAGTAGTGAGTGGCGAGAGCCTGCGCTGCAGTTGATGGCTGAGAAGTTAAAAGCTTATCAGCATGGCGGCGAGATCTTGGCTCTGATGGTGGGGGATAAACGCTTATTAAGCCAGCCACGGATTAGTCTCTATCAACGTTCCGGTTTAGGTCACTTATTTGTTTTATCGGGCTTGCACCTTGGCATTGCCGCATTTTGGTCTTGGTTGTTGTTTCGAGGGTTTTGTCGTGGTGTAAAACTTCGCTCTGAATCGCTGTCTTTGCTATTCAGTTTGTTGAGCTGTTTACTCTACTGTTGGCTGGCGAACTGGCCGCTGTCAATGATGCGTGCTTGGTTAATGTATGCTTGTTTGTTGTTGTTCTTCCTGCTGGGTGAACGGCGTCGTCCCGCTAGTGCGCTATTGATAAGTGCGTATATCATTTTGCTACTTTGGCCGTTTAGCCTATACAACAACGGGTTTTGGTTATCGTATATTGCGGTTAGTGTCGTTTTACTGTGTTTATGGTGGAGGAGTCGCAGTAAATGGCAAAGTTTGTTTATCATTCAATTGGCTCTAGGTCTGGCGATGCTGCCGGTTCAGGTGATGATGTTTGGGGTGGTGCCCAGCTTCGCCTTAGTACTCAACTTGGTTGCGGTGCCTTTATTTAGCTCTGTGTTAGTCCCTCTCACCTTGTTATTAGGAATGTTGAGCTTAACTCCTTGGTTTGAAGCCGTCGCGGGCATTGTAGATAGTCTATTTAGCCTGTTATATGGCGCTATAGTTTATTTTGAATCGAAACAAGCGCTTAGCTTTAGCAGTCCGGCCTTGCTAAGCGGTTTACTGTTGCTTATGCCTAGCTTTATTCTGGCGTTATTGGTGTTGCCTAAAGCGGTTTCTAGAGTGTTTCTACTGGCCTCATTATTATTGCCTTCTATGCTTGGCCTGAGCCATTCGACTCAATCTTGGCAGGTTTATGTGTTAGATGTGGGGCAAGGTTTAGCGGTGGTAGTGGTGCATCAAGGCGAGGCACTCATTTACGACACTGGGCCTCGGTATCGTAGTGGCTTTAATCATGCACAAAGCACCTTGCTTCCTTTACTGGCCAATCTGGCGGTAAAACGAGTCCGTGATATTGTGATCAGCCATGGAGATAACGACCACGCAGGTGGGCGCTTAGTATTGGAGCAAGCCTTTCCTGAGGCAGAACATCACTATGGTCGGGATCCGCGTTTGCCATCAAGTGGTTGCAGTGGAGTAGAACAATGGGGGCGTTTATCACTAAATTATTATATGGCCGAGTTAGGTGATGGTAACAATGGCTCATGTGTATTGTTGATCGACGATGGTCAATACCGCTTGTTACTCAGTGGCGATATCGAAGCAAAAGCCGAGCAACAGTTGCTTGAGCAAGGTCTAGGCAAAGTGAGTTTTTTGCTTAGCCCGCATCATGGCAGTGCTAGCTCTTCTTCTGTAGCTTTTGTCGAAGCCTTGCAAGCAGAAGTGGTGATCCACAGTAGTGGCGCGTTTAACCGTTTTAATTTTCCGGCAGAAGAGGTGCTGGCTCGGTATGCAGGCAGCCAACAATTTATTACTGGGCACGATGGAGCCATCAAGCTCAATATTGATGAACGGGCATATCAAGTCCGTCTAGAACGGCACCGAGTTATGAGTCCATGGTATCAACAAATCATCAGTTGGTGATTTTTCTATAAACCGCTAAACTAGGGCAATTTTTCCGATGGAATAACTTTGTTCTTATGATTCCAGATACAGCTACTGATACAAAAGCTAACTTTCTCCGTTTATTAAGCTACGTAAAAGAACGCAAAATAGGGCTGATTATGGCCATTATCGGTATGATCGGTTATGGCGCGGTTGATACTATGTTTGTCTATTCCATTAAGCCCCTCATTGACGAAGGTTTAACCGGGAAAAACCCTCAGGTTTTAACTTACATGCCTGTTTTTGTTTTGGGTATTGTATTGCTAAGGGGGATCTGCGGTTTTGCCAGTAGTTATGGCATGGCTTGGGTTGGTGGCCATTTGGTGATGAAAATTCAACGCCAAATTTTTAACCATTTGATGAGAATGCCAGTGTCGTTTTTTGATAAAAACCCCACCGGTACACTGTTGTCTAAAATTACCTATGATTCAAACCAAGTGAGCACCGCAGCTACCGCAAGCTTAGTTAACCTAGTGCGCGAAGGGGCCACTATTATCGGCTTGCTAACGCTTATGTTTTACAATAGCTGGCAACTGTCACTGATTTTCTTTGTTATTGGTCCTCCGGTTGGCATCGCGATTAATTTCGTGAGTCGCCGTTTTCGTAAAATTAGTACTGGAATGCAGCACGCCGTGGGTAACGTTACGACTACCAGTGAACAAATGCTAAACGGCCATAAGGAAATTCTCTCCTTTGGCGGTCAGCCTAAAGAAGCACTGCGTTTTGACCATGCCAGCAATATGATTCGTCGTCAGCAAATGAAAATGGCAACGGTATCGGCTATTGCCAACCCAGCGGTACAATTTATTGCATCAATTGGCTTAGCGATTGTGTTGTTTGCTGCTTCTTCACCGCAATTGGTCGAGCAGCTTAGTGCGGGTACTTTTACCATCATTGTGACTTCTATGATGATGTTATTGAAGCCTTTAAAAGTTATTACTCAGTTAAATAATGATGTGCAAAAAGCCATGGCAGCCTGTACTAGTTTGTTTACTTTGTTAGATTTGGAACCAGAACCTGATAGCGGCACGTATACCACACCACGGGCCAAAGGGGATATTCGTTTAAATAAGGTTGAATTTAAGTATCCCACTAAAAATCAAATGGTGTTAAAAGGTATTGATTTGACCATTGAAGCGGGACAAACCGTGGCCTTGGTGGGTCGCTCTGGTAGCGGTAAGTCAACTATTGCCTCGCTGTTACCGAAGTTTTATGAGGCCACTAGTGGTCAAGTTTTGCTTGATGGTCGTCCGGTTGAAGAATATCAGCTAGATAATTTGCGTGAGCAATTTGCTCAGGTATCGCAGACGGTTCATTTGTTCAGTGGCAGCGTGGCCGATAATATCGGTTACGCCAAGGCAAGTGCCTCGCGTGAAGAAATTGAACAAGTTGCAGAAATCGCCAATGTAACTAGCTTTGTCGAAAACTTTGAAGAAGGCTTCGATACCATTATTGGTGAAAAAGGGGTGATGTTATCGGGCGGTCAGCGACAACGTATTGCGATAGCTCGCGCCTTGTTAAAAGATTCACCAGTGTTGATTTTAGACGAAGCTACATCGGCCTTGGATACTGAGTCTGAGCGAAAAATTCAACAGGCAATAGATAAAGTATGTGCCGACCGCACCGCTATTGTAATTGCCCACCGCCTTTCTACTATTGAAGGCGCCGACAAAATTGTGGTGTTAGACGAGGGGCAAGTGGTTGAGCAGGGCACGCATAAAGAGTTGTTAGCCAAGCAGGGTGCCTATTATCAACTACATCAAATTCAGTTTGGTGAGCATTAGTGAAATTTTGGTATCAAAATAAAAGTCAGCATCTTATTAAGCTGACTTTATTGCTGCCCTTAAGTTACCTGTTTCGTTTCCTAGCCAAGTGTAGACGCTTCGCCTACGCAGGTTTTTTAACTAGCTATCGTAGCCCAGTACCGGTAGTGGTGGTGGGCAATATCAGCGTAGGTGGTAACGGTAAAACTCCTGTTGTACTTGCGCTGGTGGAACAAGCGCAGCGCCGTGGCTATAAGCCAGGAGTCGTTAGCCGCGGTTATGGCGCTAAAGCCCCAAGTTATCCTTATGTGGTTCATCAGCAAAGCCTAGCAAAACACTGTGGTGATGAACCGCTGCTGATCCATTTACGTACTCAATGTCCGGTAGTGGTGGATCCTAATCGTAGCCAAGCGTGTCAAACCTTGCTTGAGCAGGGCGTTGATTTGGTTATTTGTGATGATGGACTGCAACACTATGCCTTGCAGCGCGATATAGAAATTGTAGTGATTGAGGCTCAGCGCGGTTTAGGCAATAAATTGTGTTTGCCCGCAGGCCCGTTACGCGAACCGCCTCAGCGTTTAAGCACTGTGGATATGATTATAAGTAATGGCGAGCCGGCATTTTCTAAGCAAAGCTACTCTTTGCAGCTTAAGCCTTGCGCCTTGCGTAGGGTGAGTGATGGTCAGCCTTATTTGGGCGATAAGCAGTTTGATGCAGCAATGGCCGGGATTGGCAATCCGCAACGCTTTTTTGACTCTTTAGCTTCCCTTAACTGTACCGCCAAGCAGCAGATTAGCTTGAGTGACCATCGTGAGCTGAGTCACGAACAATACCAAGAATTACATTCAAAACGTCTAATTATGACCGAGAAAGATGCTATTAAGTATCGGGGAAACGCCGGACAGGAGTGGGTCTATTTACCCGTAGATAGCCTATTACCAGACGCCTTTTACCAGCATTTTTTCTCACTATTACAGGAAAAACAGCATGTCAGTAGAACATAACGTATTAGAAATTGTGGCCTGTCCGTTGTGCAAAGGAAAGTTACATTATGACAAGCCAAATAACGAGTTGGTCTGTAAGTTTGACCGTTTAGCTTATCCAATTAATGATGCGATCCCCGTTTTGTTGGTGAATGAAGCGCGCGAAATGTCCGCTAATGAGCTGCCTCAATGAGCTTTGTTGTCGTTATTCCTGCGCGTTATCAGTCGAGCCGATTACCGGGAAAACCGCTGCAGGATATTGCTGGTAAAAGCATGATTGAGCGGGTTTATTTGCAGGCTAAACAATCCGGCGCCGAGCGGGTGGTGATAGCTACTGATGATCAGCGTATTGTGGATGCTGCCAACGGCTTTGGTGCCGAGGTGGTGCTCACTGCTGCTACCCACGAATCCGGTACTGAACGGTTGGCCGAAGTTTGCCAAACGCTAAATTTTGCTGACGATACCATTGTGGTGAATGTGCAAGGAGATGAGCCTTTAATACCACCCAGGGTGGTTAGCCAAGTGGCTCAATTATTGGAACAGGCTCCTGAAGTTAAAATGGCCAGCCTGTGTGTTCCTATTGAACAGCAAGAGGATATCGTCGATCCTAATGTAGTAAAAGTGGTGTGTGATAAGCAGCAACATGCTTTGTACTTTAGCCGAGCAGCTGTTCCTTATGAAAGGGATGGTGATTGGAGCAGCGAACATTATTCACGACATATTGGTATTTATGCTTATCGCGCGCATTTTATTAGTGAGTATATTAACTTGGCACCTTCACCATTAGAAAAAATAGAAAAGCTCGAGCAATTACGGGTACTCTGGCATGGTGAAAAAATTAAAATGGCTCGGGCATGTGAAATACCAGCACACGGAGTCGATACACCTGAAGATCTAGCCAAAGTACGTGCTTTATTTGATTAGCCCTTAGCGACCTAGAGATTAAATGAATTACCTTCCTTTAAACGAACATAAAAAAGCTTGGATATTTAAGCGTAGCGATTTGCCGGTTAGCGAACAAGATGCTCAAGCAATTAAACCGATGACAGAGGCGCGTGCCACCATACTGTGGAAAGAGCTGATCAGTAAGCAAGTTGATCATCCTGACTTTTTTCGCAAAGGAGATTGGGCTTTCAGCATTGAAACGTGGTCTGCTCAAGGCAACTGGGAAGAGGTTTGGGATAGCGAGCAAGCCAGTATGCCTGAAGAGTTGTTAGCACATTTAGACTGGCAAGATAATACCGTGGTGTATTATTGCAATGACCAGCAAAGTATCATCGAAACCACGTGGGCGGTATTCAAGCGTTGTTGGAAAAATTTCTTGTTTATGGATGATGGCGCCTTATTGATCGCAAAAAAACGCAATGAAGTGGCGCAGTTTATGGCTAACGGGACGTACCGTTATGGAAATAAACACTAGTTACTCTTGCTTATAAAAAAACCGAAGCAGTGCTTCGGTTTTTTTATATTACCCAGTTTATTTAAACGGACGTTGAGGTTCGCCGGTATAAAGCTGACGAGGCCGACCGATACGTTGAGTCGGTTCTTCCATCATTTCTTTCCAATGGGCAATCCAACCAACAGTACGTGAAAGGGCAAAGATAACCGTAAACATACTGACCGGAATACCAATGGCTTTAAGTACGATACCTGAGTAGAAGTCCACATTAGGGAATAGTTTCTTCTCTTTGAAGTAGGGGTCAGAAAGTGCAATACGTTCTAACTCCATAGCCACATCGAGTAATGGGTCGTCAATGTTCAACTCATTTAATACTTCGTGGCAGCTTTCACGCATTACTGTAGCGCGAGGATCGTAGTTTTTATAAACACGATGGCCAAAGCCCATTAAACGGAATGGGTCATTCTTGTCTTTAGCCCGTGCGATATACTCAGGAATACGGTCAACTGAACCAATTTCTTCCAACATATTCAAACAGGCTTCATTTGCACCACCGTGAGCTGGGCCCCATAAACAGGCAATGCCAGCAGCAATACAAGCAAAGGGGTTAGCGCCGGATGAACCAGCTAAACGCACGGTTGATGTTGAAGCATTTTGTTCATGGTCGGCATGAAGGGTAAAGATGCGATCCATGGCACGCTCAACAACGGCACTAATTTTGTACTCTTCGGTCGGTACCGAGAACATCATGTTGAGGAAGTTTGCCGCGTAGCTCAAATCGTTGCGCGGATAAACAAAAGGCTGACCTGCTGAATACTTGTAACTCATAGCCGCTAATGTTGGCATTTTAGAAATGAGTCGGTAAGCCGCAATTTCGCGATGGCGCTCGTTGGTGATATCCATCGAATCATGATAGAACGCAGAAAGCGCTCCAACTACACCCACCATAATGGCCATTGGGTGAGAGTCTCGGCGGAAACCTTGGAAAAAGTGAATCAACTGCTCATGCACCATAGTATGGCGAGTAACAGTGGTTTTGAATTTAGCGTATTGCTCTACGTTCGGTCTTTCGCCGAATAACAAGATGTAACAAACTTCAAGATAGTCTGCATGTTTTGCTAAGTCCTCAATTGAGTACCCGCGGTGCAACAGAATCCCTTGTTCGCCATCGATAAAGGTGATTTTCGATTCACACGAAGCAGTGGCTAAGAAGCCAGGATCAAAGGTGAAGTAACCTTTTTTTCCAAGTGTTCGAACATCAATTACGTCATGTCCAGCTGTCCCGGACATAATTGGCATATCATACGCCTCTTGTCCTGGTAGCTTGAGGGTGGCTTTGTTTTCAGCCATAGCACGTCTCCCTTGCTTATTCTAATTGGTATTGTTCTTTGGATACAAAGTGCAGCACATTCTGACCTAGAACAAGGTTAAATGTCAATTGGCGCTCGTTGTGAATTATAGCGACTTATGGCTATTTTGTTAAAATTTAGGATCAAGATGGCCGTTTCGTTGCGTTAAATTAGCTAAATGAAGGAATTGTTAATTGAATTTGTGTAACTCGAGCGTTATACTTTATTCGAAGTATGGCGCTAGACCGAGCATTTTTTGCGCAAGATAAATGTGAGTTTTTATACTTTAGTCTAATTTATGGCCCTAAGTTCACAAAATTAACATTATTGCAACGCTTTACTCTGTCCAGAGCCTGACTTTAAAACCATAATAAAAAACTCAAGGACCTGAGTGGGCAGAGAATCGTGAAAACAAAACAAAGACCAGTAAACCTCGACCTACAAACCATCCGATTTCCCATTACTGCAATCGCATCTATCTTGCACCGTGTTTCCGGTGTGATTACTTTTTTCGCCTTAGCTATTTTGCTAGGCCTACTTGCTGAATCCCTTCAATCAGCAGAAGGCTTTGCTAATGTTTTATCCATTTTAGACAATTTCTTTGTGAAATTGATTATTTGGGGCAGCTTGAGCGCGTTGATGTATCACATTGTTGGTGGAATACGTCACTTGATAATGGATTTAGGCTATTGGGAGGAGCTAGATAGCGGCACATCTAGCGCTAAAATCTCGTTCGTTATCACTGCTGTATTGGCGGTATTAATGGGAGTAATCGTATGGTAACTAATGCTGCAACTTTTGGCCGTAGCGGCGTGCATGATTTTTTACTGATTCGTGCTACCGCCATTATTTTAACCTTATACACCATTTATCTATTGGGTTTCTTCATTTTTAATGATGTTGACTACCAATCTTGGAGTGGTTTTTTTGCTTGGCTTCCAACCAAAGTATTTACCTTACTTGCTTTGCTATCGATGTTAATCCACTCATGGATCGGATTGTGGCAAGTATTGACCGACTACGTTAAATGCACCGCATTACGTGTCGGTTTACAGTTTTCTTTAACAGTTCTGGCGCTGATATATGTCGCGACCGGTCTGTTCATCATTTGGGGGTAAGTCGAGTGGCCATTTCTATTCGAGAATTCGATGCCGTAGTAATCGGCGCAGGCGGTGCGGGTATGCGTGCTGCTTTACAAATTTCAGAAGAGGGCAAGTCTTGCGCTCTTATTTCAAAAGTATTTCCCACCCGTTCTCATACCGTTTCGGCGCAAGGTGGAATCACAGTTGCCTTAGGTAACTCGCATAAAGATAACTGGCAATGGCACATGTACGATACTGTAAAAGGTTCGGATTACATTGGTGACCAAGATGCCATTGAATATATGTGTAATGTAGGCCCGCAAGTGGTTATTGAGTTAGAAAAAATGGGTTTACCATTTTCTCGATTTGATGATGGCTCAATTTATCAACGCCCTTTTGGTGGGCAGTCTAAAGAGTTTGGTGGCGAGCAAGCTGCTAGAACCGCTGCTGCAGCAGACCGCACCGGTCATGCTCTTTTACACACGCTTTACCAACAAAATGTGAAGAAAAAAACCACCATCTTCTCAGAATGGTACGCCTTAGACTTAGTTAAAAATGCCGACGGCGATATTGTGGGCTGTACCGCTATGGATATTGATAGTGGTGAAGTAGTTTATTTTAAAGCGAAAGCCACGGTGTTGGCTACTGGTGGTGCGGGACGCATTTTCGCTTCTACCACCAACGCTCACATCAATACCGGTGACGGTGTTGGTATGGCTTTGCGTGCTGGCGTTCCGATTCAAGATATGGAGATGTGGCAATTCCACCCCACAGGCATTGCTGGTGCAGGTGTTTTAGTCACCGAAGGTTGTCGCGGTGAAGGTGGCTACCTACTGAATAAAGATGGAGAGCGCTTCATGGAGCGTTATGCTCCTAATGCTAAAGATTTGGCTGGGCGTGACGTGGTGGCTCGCTCGATGATGACCGAAATCCGCGAGGGCCGTGGTTGTGATGGTCCTTGGGGGCCTCATATTAAGCTTAAATTAGACCATTTAGGTGAAGAGGTTCTAGAAAGTCGTTTACCCGGTATTTGTGAGTTATCGCGAACCTTTGCCCATGTCGATCCGGTTAAAGAGCCTATTCCAGTGATTCCAACTTGTCATTATCAGATGGGCGGTATCCCTTGTAATGTTAATGGCCAGGCAATTCGACAAAATGACAAAGGCGAAGATGAAATTGTAAACGGTTTATTTGCTGTTGGCGAAATAGCTTGTGTATCGGTACACGGCGCTAACCGCTTAGGTGGTAATTCCTTGTTAGACTTAGTGGTATTTGGTCGAGCCGCCGGTAAATTCCTTGGTGAGTATTTAAGCCGCGAGATCAATATGGCCGACGCTACTGATGCTGATTTAGAAGCTGCGATGGCGCGCTATAATCGTTGGGAAAACTCGACTTCCGATGGCGAAGATCCTGTGCAAATTCGTAAAGACTTACAGCAATGTATGCAACTGAACTTTTCGGTATTCCGTGAAGGTGATGCAATGGCAGAGGGCTTGCAAGAATTACAAGAAATTCGCAAGCGTCTTGCCAACGCCCGTTTGGATGACAAGTCTAAAGACTTTAATACCCAACGAGTCGAGTGCTTAGAGCTAGATAACTTAATGGCTACGGCTATTGCAACAGCGCATGCGGCCAACTTCCGTACTGAAAGTCGTGGTGCACATAGTCGTTTTGACTACCCAGATCGCGACGATGCAAATTGGCTATGTCATTCACTCTTCGACCCTAAAACAGAAACCATGGGCCGTCGTGAAGTGAATATGTCACCAAATCTACGCGAAGCTTTCGAACCGAAAGTTCGTACATACTAAAGGAGGCGGATATGAACGTTAATTTTTCTTTGTACCGCTATAACCCTGATACGGACAGTAAACCGACTATGAAGTCATATCAGCTTGAGGTCCCTGAAGGCTCTGATATGATGGTACTAGATGCATTAATTTTGCTTAAAGAACAAGACCCTAGTATTGCTTTTCGTCGTTCATGCCGGGAAGGGGTCTGTGGTTCAGACGGCATCAATATGAATGGTAAAAACGGTTTAGCCTGTATTACTCCTTTATCCGATTTATTAGGTAAAGGCGATATTGTGATTCGTCCGCTGCCTGGTTTGCCGGTCATTCGTGATTTAGTGGTAGATATGGGACAGTTTTACGATAACTACGCGCGAATTAAGCCTTATTTAATTAATGATGGGCAGATGCCGCCCGCTCGTGAAAACTTGCAAAGCCCTGAAGAGCGCGAAAAACTGGATGGAATGTACGAGTGTATTCTATGTGCATGTTGTTCAACTTCGTGTCCTTCTTTCTGGTGGAACCCTGACAAATTTGTAGGACCAGCGGGCTTGCTTGCTGCTTATCGCTGGCTGGCGGACAGTCGTGATACCGCAACTGATGAACGACTTTCAGAATTAGACGATGCATTCAGTGTATTCCGCTGCCATGGCATTATGAATTGTGTGAGTGTTTGTCCTAAAGGATTAAACCCGACCAAAGCAATCGGCCACATTAAGTCGATGCTGATAAAACGGGCTGTTTAGCAAAAAGTTAATTTTTAAAATTAGCTGGATCTAAATAGCCATTTTACTTCGGTAGGATGGCTATTTTTTTATAAAACCCTATAAAGTCATACAGTGACGTAGAAAATAAGGGATAGCGTTTAAATGCAAAATGGCGTAATGAAAGCCTGGCTAGAGTCCTCGCATTTAGCTGGTGCTAATTCAACCTATGTGGAAGACCTCTACGAGGCATTTTTAGAAGATCCATCTTCTGTATCCGAACAATGGCAGGAAGTGTTTGCCGAGCTTCCTGCTGTTGATGGTCACCCCGAAGACATACCTCATACACCAATTCGTGATTACTTTCGCCGGCTAGCGAAAGACACTTCTCGCTTTAGTTCTCCTGTTGAAGACCCTCAACATGGTGCAAAACAAGTTAAAGTATTGCAGTTGATCAACGCTTACCGCTTCCGCGGTCATCAGCACGCACAACTCGATCCTCTAGGCTTGTGGCAACAAGAGCGTGTACCCGACCTTTCTCCAGAGTTTCACTCACTAGATAGCGCAGACTTTGAAGAAACCTTCAATGTGGGGTCTTATGCCATTGGCAAAGACACCATGGCGTTAAAAGATTTACACCGTTCATTATTGAAAACTTATTGTGGTTCTATCGGTGCAGAGTACATGCACATTACTGATACTGAAGAAAAACGCTGGATTCAGAGCCGTTTGGAGTCAGTAGAAGGCCAAGGTGAGTTCACTAAAGAAGATCAACTACGGTTTCTTAAAAGTTTAACGGCTGCCGAAGGTTTAGAGAAATATCTAGGCGCTAAGTTTCCTGGAGCGAAGCGTTTTTCTCTAGAAGGTGGCGATAGCTTGCTGGTGATGCTAAAAGAGATTGTTCGTTCTGCCGGAACCCAAGGGACTAAAGAAGTTGTTATTGGCATGGCCCACCGTGGTCGCTTGAATGTGCTAGTAAATGTACTCGGTAAAAATCCTTCTGAGCTTTTTGATGAGTTTGCCGGTAAACATGATGAAACTTGGGGTACCGGCGATGTTAAATACCACCAAGGCTTTAGTTCCGACTTTGCTACCCCTGGTGGCAATGTGCACATGTCTTTGGCATTTAACCCTTCACATCTAGAAATTGTGAATCCGGTGGTGATGGGCTCGGTTCGTGCTCGACAAGATAGGCGCGAGGGTGAGAACTGTTTACCTATTACCATCCACGGTGATTCGGCTATTGCTGGCCAAGGGGTGGTTCAAGAAACCTTTAATATGTCTCAAGCGCGTGGCTTTAAAGTCGGTGGTACCGTGCGTATTGTGGTAAATAACCAAGTAGGTTTTACCACGTCCAACCCCCGAGATACCCGGTCAACCCAATACTGTACAGATATTGCTAAAATGGTTCAGGCTCCTATCTTCCATGTCAATGGTGATGACCCTGAAGCTGTCGCTTTTGTTAGTCAGATGGCTCTGGATTTTCGCAATACCTTTGAGCGTGATGTGGTGATTGATTTGGTGTGTTACCGCCGACACGGTCATAACGAAGCGGATGAGCCTAACGCTACTCAACCTTTGATGTATCAAAAAATCAAAAAGCACCCTACACCGCGCAAGGTGTACGCAGATATGCTAGCGGAGCGTGGTCAGCTAGATAGTGCAGAGGCTACAGCTTTGGTTAATGAATACCGCGACCAACTAGACAACGGCGATTGCGTAGTTGAAGAGTGGCGTCCGATGACACAACACAGTGTTGATTGGCGGCCTTATCTTGGTCATGAGTGGGATATGGCCTACGACTCTTCGTTACCTATCGATGTGATTAGAGAGCTGGGCGAAAAGATTACTCGTTTACCTGAGGAGCATAAGTTACATCCTCGGGTAAAAAAAATCATTGATGACCGCGTACTAATGGCTAGAGGAGAGAAACTGGTTGATTGGGGGTTTGCCGAAAACCTTGCTTATGCCAGTTTACTTGACGCCAAACATAATATTCGCCTTACCGGGCAAGACTCTGGTCGTGGTACTTTCTTCCACCGCCATGCGGTATTACATAACCAAAATGATGCCTCAACTTATGTGCCTTTGAAAAATTTATCAGAGGGACAAGGGCATTTGGCCTTGTTTGACTCGGTGTTATCGGAAGAAGCCGTATTGGCTTTTGAATATGGCTACAGTACTGCCGAACCTTCGACTCTGGTTATTTGGGAAGCCCAGTTTGGTGACTTTGCCAATGGTGCGCAGGTAGTTATCGATCAGTTCTTATCTTCTGGTGAACAGAAGTGGGGACGGATGTGTGGCTTAGTCATGTTGCTACCTCATGGTTACGAGGGGCAGGGGCCTGAGCACTCATCTGCGCGTTTAGAACGTTATTTGCAGCTATGTGCCGAACACAACATGCAAGTATGTGTGCCTTCAACACCTGCTCAAGTTTACCATATGTTGCGTCGCCAACAGGTTCGTCCGATGCGTCGTCCGTTAGTGGTAATGTCACCTAAATCATTGCTACGTCATCCACTTGCTGTATCTAGTTTGGAAGAGCTAGCTGATGGACAGTTCCAAAATGCTATTGGCGAGGTGGATGAACTTGACCCTAGCCAAGTTCGTCAGGTGGTGATGTGTTCTGGTAAGGTGTATTACGACTTATTAGAACAACGCCGTAAATCTGAGCAAAATGATGTTGCTTTGATTCGAATCGAACAGCTATATCCGTTCCCAGACCAAGAAGTTAAACAAATTCTGGAACAATATCAACATGTTGAACGGTTTGTTTGGTGTCAAGAAGAGCCATTAAACCAAGGTGCGTGGTATAGTAGCCAGCATCACTTTAAATCTGTTATCCCTGCAGGGGCAGAGTTGCGTTACGCTGGTCGTCCGGCATCGGCATCTCCAGCAGTAGGGTATATGTCTCTTCACTTAAAACAACAACGCGCCCTCGTTACTGACGCGTTGACTGTTGAATAATAAAGAATAAAGGAAGCCTTAATGAGCATTGAAATTAAAGTGCCTGACCTACCCGAATCAGTAGCCGATGCAACGATTGCTACGTGGCATAAGCAGCCGGGCGATTCGGTAGAACGAGATGAAGTTATTGTTGATATTGAAACGGATAAAGTTGTTCTTGAAGTACCCGCGATGGAATCGGGGGTGCTTGAGGAGATAGTTGAAGCTGAAGGCGCTACAGTACTTGGTCAACAAGTTATCGGTAAAATGAAAGCCGGTGCGGTAGCTGGTGAAGAGGTCAGCTCAAAAGCTGAAGAGCCAAGTGAAGCTCCTAGCGATAAGGCCGTCAATGATGAGTTATCACCTTCTGTTCGTCGCTTAGTTGCCGAAAAAGGGGTTGATATCGCTAAAGTGAAAGGCACTGGTCAAGGTGGACGGATCACCAAAGAAGACGTGGAAGCCTATCTAGCTAAACCAGCAGAAGCGCAAGCGACTAAAGTTGCAGAGGCTGCGCCCCAAGCGCCATTGTCTTCTCGCAGTGAAAAACGTGTTCCCATGACCCGTTTGCGTAAACGGGTAGCGGAGCGCTTATTAGAAGCTAAGAATACCACGGCCATGTTAACCACCTTTAATGAAGTTAACATGAAACCTATCATGAGCTTGCGTAAGCAATATCAAGACGTATTTGAAAAACGCCATGATATTCGCCTTGGTTTTATGTCATTTTATGTGAAAGCGGTGGTGGAAGCTTTAAAACGCTACCCAGAGGTAAATGCTTCAATTGATGGTGACGATATTGTTTATCATAACTACTTTGATGTAAGCATCGCGGTATCAACCCCACGTGGTCTAGTCACGCCTGTGCTTCGTGATTGTGATTTATTAAGCGTTGCCGACATCGAGAAAGGTATTCGTGAACTTGCGATTAAAGGCCGCGACGGTAAGTTAACTGTTGAAGAACTCACCGGTGGTAACTTTACCATTACTAATGGTGGTGTGTTTGGTTCTCTTATGTCGACTCCGATTATTAATCCTCCGCAAAGTGCGATTCTAGGTATGCATAAGATCCAAGACCGTCCCATGGCGGTAAATGGTCAAGTAGAAATTCTACCGATGATGTACTTAGCATTGTCCTACGATCACCGCTTGGTCGACGGAAAGGAGTCAGTGGGCTTTTTGGTTACCATTAAAGAGTTACTGGAAGATCCTACGCGGCTATTACTAGACGTATAAAAAGTTTGTTTTGGGCCTGGATTTCAGGCCCTTATTCGGAAAGGTGTTGAGCACCTCAAATGTATCCCCTAACACTATGGATAGAACATCATGAATTTGCATGAATATCAGGCAAAGCTATTGTTTGCTCATTACGGCTTGCCAGTGCCAGAAGGGTACGCCTGTGATACCCCACATGAAGCAGTTGAAGCTGCGGGTAAAATCGCTGGCTCTACCTGGGTAGTTAAAACTCAAGTTCACGCCGGCGGGCGTGGTAAAGCTGGTGGTGTAAAAGTGACCTCTAGCAAAGAAGAAGTTAGAGCATTTGCCCAGCAATGGTTAGGCAAAAACTTAGTGACTTACCAGACCGATGCTAATGGTCAGCCTGTGTCGAAGATTTTGGTTGAAGAGGCGTCTGATATCGCCAATGAACTTTACTTAGGTGCGGTGGTTGATCGTGCTTCTCGTAGAGTGGTATTTATGGCTTCAACCGAAGGCGGCATGGAAATTGAGAAAGTTGCCGAAGAAACGCCGGAGTTGATTCATCAAATGGCCATCGATCCTCTAGTAGGCGCTCAGCCCTATCAAGCACGCGAGCTGGCCTTTAAATTGGGCCTAGAAGGCAATCAAATTCGCCAGTTCACTAAGATTTTTGTTGGTTTGGCTAACATGTTTACTGACCACGATTTAGCGCTGCTAGAGATTAATCCACTTGTGGTAACCGGTAGCGGCGACTTGGTATGTCTCGATGGTAAAATCAATATTGATTCTAATGCCTTGTACCGTCAGCCAAAACTTCGTGAAATGCACGATCCTTCTCAAGAAGATGAACGCGAAGCGCATGCAGCACAATGGGAACTAAACTATGTTGCTCTTGATGGCAGCATTGGTTGCATGGTGAACGGTGCAGGCCTTGCTATGGGAACCATGGACATTGTGCAGTTGCACGGTGGTTCTCCAGCTAACTTTTTAGATGTTGGCGGCGGCGCAACCAAAGAGCGCGTAACTGAAGCATTCAAGATTATTTTGTCTGATGACAAAGTAAAAGCTGTATTGGTTAATATCTTCGGCGGTATTGTTCGCTGTGATCTGATTGCCGATGGCATCATTGGTGCGGTAGAAGAAGTGGGGGTAAGTGTGCCGGTAGTGGTTCGCCTTGAAGGTAACAACGCCGACCTTGGTACCCAGCGCTTGGCTGAGTCTGGCCTTAACATTATTGCAGCGACAAGTTTAACCGATGCTGCTGTACAAGTCGTTAAAGCTGCGGAGGCCAAATAATGAGTATTTTAATCGATAAAAACACCAAAGTAATTTGTCAAGGCTTCACCGGTGGCCAAGGTACTTTCCATTCCGAACAAGCTATTGCCTACGGTACTCAAATGGTCGGTGGTGTTTCACCGGGCAAAGGTGGCCAAACCCACTTGGGCTTACCTGTGTTTAATACAGTTCGTGATGCGGTAGAAGCGACCGGGGCAGATGCAACGGTTATCTACGTTCCAGCGCCTTTCTGTAAAGACGCGATTTTGGAAGCGATTGCCGCAGGGATTAAAATTATTATTACCATTACCGAAGGTATCCCCACTTTGGATATGTTAGAAGTGAAGGTAAAGTTAGATGAAGCTGGCGCTCGCATGATTGGCCCAAATTGCCCAGGTGTGATTACTCCTGACGAATGTAAAATTGGCATTATGCCTGGCCACATTCATAAAGCCGGTAAAGTTGGGATTGTTTCTCGCTCTGGTACTTTAACCTATGAAGCTGTGAAACAAACTACCGACGAAGGCTTTGGTCAATCAAGTTGTGTTGGTATTGGTGGAGACCCTATTCCGGGTTCTAACTTCATCGATATTTTAGAAATGTTCCAAAATGACCCTAAAACCGAAGCCATTGTAATGATTGGTGAAATTGGTGGTAGTGCTGAGGAAGAAGCCGCAGCTTACATTAAAGCTAATGTTACTAAGCCTGTTGTTTCTTACATCGCTGGCGTGACAGCCCCTCCTGGTAAACGCATGGGCCATGCCGGGGCGATTATCGCCGGTGGTAAAGGCACTGCGGCAGATAAATTTGCTGCCTTGGAAGATGCCGGCGTGAAGACGGTTCGCAGCCTAGCGGATATTGGTAAAGCCTTACGAGAAGTTACCGGCTGGTAAATTTTTCTTGTAATACTAGGGCGCCTTTATGGCGCCTTTTTTGTTTTTATTGCAGCTAGCGGTTTAGCTTAACTACCTTTTTTGTCGGTTAAACATAGTTATCACAATTAAGTTGCTAAAGTTCGGTAATTTCTTGCTTTTAAGTGGGTAATGAACAACGATGGTGAGTATAAATATTAAAATCAAAACTAGACTAGCAACAAGGATGAACTATGAAGGATGCGCTTCCTATAGAACATTTGTATTACACGGAAAATAGCTTGGAAAAAATCCTCGATAACCTCGATAAAGTTAGGCAGAACATCTTCCCTAATTTGTTAGAAGAAAAGGATTTATTAGAACAAAGCTTTCCGTCCGTTTGTTTAATTGGTTTAGGGCGTTGTGGTTCAAATATCGCTCTTGATGTTGCCACCCTCGTTTATAACTCTCGCACTCACTACCTTAATGAAATCGAATACCAAGATCAGCTAGCCCAAGAGCGCGAATTCAAGCCGATGCGCTGGATTAAAAATCATTTACCCATAGACAGCAACAGTGGTGAAAATCCGGTTTTTCTGATTGAACCGGTAGTGCTGGTCGGGGATTTGGACAAAGATATTGCAGGGCGAATTAAATACTCCTCGCAAGCGGGGCGACAGAAGTTTTTAGAGGAATATAAGAAACTTCAGTTGATGGATCTGTCTGAAGTGCATGCGGGCGGGGCGGGTAACGCACCCATCCTTGGCCAGTATCTTGCTAAAATTATTCTAAATAAAGATACCAGTAGTTTTAGGAACGAAGATTGGCGGCATATTCATTCTTACCTAGTTGATTCTTGCGGCATTAAAGCTAACCAGTCTCGTCTTTACTTCTATATTTTCAGTGCCGGTGGGGGAACTGGCTCGGGCATGGCATCAGAGTTTGGCCTAGCGCAGCAGTTTTCATACCTGAGTAAAACATTTGATTATCAGGTCTCGCCCTCAAATCAACCTGATAAACGCGACTCTTTTGTATTCGAGCCCATCTTTACTTCTGGCATTTGTATTTTGCCTAATATATCTGGCAGCAGTATAGAGGTCTCCGAGGCGTTACATATCAATGCCGGACGTTTGTTGTGTAAATACTTGTCAGAGGAATGGGATTTCTCCTACAACGTTGAGCGAGAAAACAATGATACTCCCGAAGATGTGATGCGCCGAATTCGACCTTGGAACTCTATGATGCTGATATCTAACGATATTATGCGTTACGTAGAGCAAGATGAAAGTGATAAAGGTAAAGATATTGATGTTAATACTATGGAGAAGTATGCCAATCAGTATATTTCCCAACAGATCTTCAATATTCTCACCGCGCAGGCGGTGACGACCGATTACGATGAAAACTACTTCCGTCGAGCGGGGATCGATATCTCAGAAACCGTACGTCTTGATGCCAACGACTTATTTATGAGTATGGCTGGACCGGTTGCGGTTGCTTACGCTGAAAGTGTGGTGAACAAATCGGTAAACGATGATGTTGATATTGACGAACTGTTTTTCCGTTCCATTGATTTGCCGCATTTCAACTTGGATACCCAAGCGATAGAAGGGATAAGTATTCTACCCATCGAGTCGCAACGTTATAAGCAGTCACTGAAGAGATACCAAGATAGTAAATACAACGCTGAAGAGTTAAATAACCTCCATTTCTTTAAGCATTGCTCATCTGTTATTTCCATTATCTCTTTACCTAAAGATTACAAACTTTCATTTATGGATTTGAACAAATTAAAAGTCCATATCAACAAACTGTTCCCCAATACCACTCTTAAACGTTATGCGCTGGTTATTGGAGCCTCGGCTAATCTTTCGTTGACTACATTAGTGGCTAAAAGTCCGTGTTTAAGTGATGATTTCCTCACATTGGTGGTGGCGTACATTAAACGTTGTTTTGCCAAAGAAGAATATCGTTATAGCGATGAAATTGACCAAGCTATTTTGCGCTTTATTACTCAAGATGAGTTTAAGCCTGAAGAGCTGCAAGAATTCTTATGGGAGTTTGAAAATCCAGCGAAGATTTTAGACACCAATTGGTATGCTATTAAACCGATGTACGAAAAGAAATACCGTGAACTTATCTCTGAAACCGATAAGTTTGTATCGATAAATGATATTCGCCTAGGATTTAAAAACGTGGAGAACGCGGTTAAGTATCTACGCGAAATTTATCGTCACCGCATCAGCAAAACCAATATATTGTCTTTGGACAATGATGTTGATGGCGTGATACACCTTTCTCCAGCTTTACATTCCATCGAGCCGGTTGAGAGCGCAAAGTAGCAAACAAAAAAGGGGCTGTTTAGCCCCTTTTTACTCGTAAGGTCTTTTGCTGTTTAGCGTTAACTTTGTTTTACGCCTTCACAGTCCAATACGATGTTTTGTAACTCAACAGAACTTAAGTATTGTTCTTGCTGACGCAGTTGCAGGTAGTTTTCTACGGCTCTGCGATTGGTTGCAACATTGCGCTCGATAGCGTATTGAAGATCAGACTTCATAAGATTCCTTTTAAATACGATATTCAAACATTTGACCGAGTGGCCTGATTAAGTTTGAGATTTCAATGTTACATAAATGTGAACAAAAAGTGAAGCTTTGACCGCATGTTTAGTGGGGCTGCTGTATAAATACGCAAAATATGCAGAATCTCAGATTACTTCTATAATCCTGAGCGAGCACTGTTATTATACTTGGACAAGCCTGAAATTTTGTTTCAAAATGTGGGCGTTATCTGATTAGGGTCATAAAAGTTTTAGCTTTAGCGTGGCAAAATGCCGCCACACTAAATCAGTTTGTAGTTATCGCCAAAAGGGCGGATTCTATAGCTATTAGAAACGATTATTGTTATTTCGACCTGCTTGTTTTAGCCAGTTAGTGTATTCAGCACAACAGGGAAGGTTGGAATAATTTGTTAAATTATTACGTAAGTTTTGGTCAGTTCAGCTTTGTGAGGGAATGATGGTTAAGAAAATTGGTGTATTAACGAGTGGCGGTGATGCTCCTGGTATGAATGCCGCGGTGCGTGCTGTAGTTCGTAGTGCGTTGTCTAAAGACATCGAAGTATACGGTGTCTACGATGGTTACATGGGCCTACACGATGACAACATTAAGAAGTTAGATCGTTATAGTGTGTCAGACGTTATCAACCGCGGTGGTACCTTCCTTGGCTCAGCTCGTTTCCCTGAATTTAAAGAGCTAGCCACACGTGAAGTTGCCGTGGAAAACATGAAAAAACACGGCATTGAAGCGTTGGTGGTAATTGGTGGTGATGGCTCGTACATGGGCGCCAAAAAGCTAACAGAGATGGGCTTCCCTTGTATCGGCTTACCGGGCACTATCGATAATGACATTGCAGGTACAGATTACACAATTGGTTTTGATACCGCTTTAAACGTGGTGATCGACGCGATTGACCGTATCCGCGATACTTCATCTTCTCATAATCGTATTTCTGTTATTGAAATTATGGGGCGTTACTGTGGTGACTTAGCTATGCAAGCGAGTATCGCTGGTGGTGCTGAGTACGTGATTATTCCAGAAAAGGGCTTTAATCGCGAAGAGCTACTTAACAGCCTCAAAGATGGTCAGAAGAAGGGTAAGAAGCACGCTATTGTTGCTATTACCGAGCACATCACCAATGTAAATGAGTTGGCAGCTGGCATTGAAATGGCCACTGGCCGTGAAACCCGTGCTACCATTCTTGGACACATTCAACGTGGTGGTACGCCAACCGGACGTGACCGCGTTATGGCTAGCCGCATGGGCGCTTACGCCGTAGATCTTCTCGTTGAAGGTCATGGTGGTCGCTGTATTGGTATTCAAAATAACCAGATGGTTCATCACGATATTATTGAGTGTATCGAAAAAATGAAACGTCCGTTCAATGAAGACCTATACGAGTTGTCTAAGTGTTTGTTCTAAGCGCTTATTAGCTTAGTACTATAAAAGCCCGCTGATGCGGGCTTTTTTGATCTAGCGTGAAGCCACGTCATTGAGTGACCAGTCATATTTTAAATAGCTGATACTCGCATTGCTTATTTGTTCAGGTGATGCGCTGAGATCGGCAGCATAGTCACTGAGATAGTTGTTTAGGCTTTCACCAAAGTCTTCTTGGTACCAATTAAAAATGGATGAAAGGAAGAGTTTTTGTTGTGCTGCTTGGTAACGGTTTTTATCGCTGCGTAAAAATTCTCTAAATGCTAAGTGAAGCTGCTCCTTAAGTTTGGTACCACTAAAAGCATAGTTTTGTAGAGGCGGGCAGCTAATTGCTGCGCATACCAATGCAACATGGATATGGGGATTGTTATAGTGTTTTCTAATCAGCTCATGTTCAATGTGGTCTAAGCTGACTTTTTCACCAAACAACAGAAAACGCTTTTTTTTCCACGGCGATTGAAACCAGCTACCTAAATCTTTTATCGAATCAAGCTTGGGGTAGGCGCTAAGAATGAAATCAATGGTGTAGGCATTATAAGCGTTAATTAAAAAAGCTAGTTGTTGGTCTTCTGTCCACGTGGAAAACTGCTGCTGGGATATAGAAGCGATAGTGTTGAGGTACCCCTGTAAGGCCGGTTGGTTGAAGTTGGCGTAGTCGACTCGACTCTCTTGAGCTGGTACTACCCATTGAACGTGTTTGTTTAGTAATTCGTCCCACAATTGGTGGTTAAAGGGTTCAGCCAGCGTGGGGGCGGAGAAAAATAGTTGGCAGAGGATTAAAACTTGAGCAAACAAACCTCGGTAGGCTTTAAAAAGCGCTATTAGCGTTTGCAAAATCGGAGTGCTTAAGCGAGAATAGCCTCGCTTCCAAGGAAGCTTCTCAATGGTGGCCTTATTGGTCCTCCCGCATTGATACTCTGTGAACTCGGCCAGGCCCGGAAGGGAGCAACCGCAGCAGACGACTCGAGTGCCGGGATGTGGCTGGTAGGGCTGCCACCCAATTTTCTTCGCTGAAATCATCTTTCTTAATACTCCATCATTGCCTTAAGCTATCTTAGCTGTTTTTTGGGATCCACAGTCTCCTTAATCTCGCCTAACTGTTGAATTTCGCTTTAACTCTACGAAGCATATTATATGTATAG
>NZ_JBNKPP010000018.1:0-77920 GCF_050295395.1 Agarivorans sp. | reverse complement strand
GGTATGGCGGTGGATGCAAACGTGCTTATTTTTGAGCGTATTCGTGAGGAATTGGCTGATGGACGCAGTCCGCAGCAGGCGATTCATTATGGCTACAGCAATGCGCTTTCAACTATTTCTGACGCCAACATTACCACCTTTATCACGGCATTAATTTTATTTGCTATTGGTACTGGTGCGGTAAAAGGCTTCGCAGTGACTTTAGCCATTGGTATTGCCACTTCTATGTTTACCGCTATTATCGGTACCCGAGTGATTGTTAACTGGGTATGGGGTGGTAAGAAAATAGATAAGCTATCAATTTAGGAGCGACGACGTGTTTTATTTATTTAAACCAAGAGACACCGTGCGTTTTATGTCGCACCGTAAACCATTTATTTGGTTTACCATTTTATTGATGGTGGCTTCCGTAGCTAGTTTGGCAATCAATAAAATCAATTGGGGCCTCGATTTTACCGGTGGTACCTTGATTGAAGTTGAGTTTTCTCAACCTGCCGATTTAACTCAGGTTCGCGATGTGATGGGTAACAATGGTTATCCAGATATGGTCGCCCAATACTTTGGTTCGCAAACTCAAGTATTACTAAGAATGATGCCGCGTGAAGGGCTGGACAGCCAGCACTTGGGCGATAGCATTATGGGCTTGTTACGAGACCAAGTGGACAGCAACGTTGAAATGCGCCGCATTGAATACGTGGGGCCAACTGTGGGCAACGAGCTGGCTGAGCAAGGTGGTTTGGCGATTATTGCAGCGCTTGGTTGTATTCTGCTTTATGTAGCAATGCGTTTTGAATGGCGCATGGCACTGGGTGCGGTACTGGCCTTGGCGCATGACGTAATAGCGACTTTGGGTTTGTTTTCCTTCCTTCAGTTGGAGTTCGACCTTACCGTTATCGCTGCTTTGTTAACGGTAGTGGGTTACTCCTTGAACGATACTATTGTGGTATCGGATAGGATCCGTGAGAACTTTCGTAAACTGCGTAAGGGTGACCCTGAAGAGATTATCGATGTATCGTTAACCCAAACCTTTAACCGTACTATCGTAACCTCGTTAACCACCATCATCGTATTAATTTCCTTGTTTGCCTTAGGCGGCGAGTTAATTCATAACTTTGCAACAGCCTTGTTGTTTGGTGTGTTTATTGGTACTCACTCTTCGATTTATGTAGCCAGTACCCTGGCGTTACACTTAGGTATTAAGAAAGAAGACTTTATGCCTAAAGAATTGGAAGAGAAAGAAGGCGCAGACCAAGAACCTCTTGCGTAATGTTTAAAACCCGCTTCGGCGGGTTTTTTGTTAAGGAGAACAAAGATGGCTCATAATCCTCGTTTTTTAGCATTAGTTGATGATTGTCGTAGTCGCATTAAAGAGTGCGATGTCCATCAGGTAAAACAATGGTTAGACCAAGGTTTAGCTTTTAACTTGATAGATAATCGTGAGCAAGATGAGTGGGCGAAGAACCGTATTCCTAGCGCGCAGTACATGGGGCGGGGGGTATTGGAACGCGATATTGAAACGGCGATCCCCGATTTGGATGCGATGATTGTTATCTACTGCGGCGGTGGCTTTCGCTCAGCTTTAAGCGCCGATAACCTAGTGAAAATGGGCTATCGTAATGTTATCTCTATGGATGGAGGGATCCGTGGTTGGCTGCAAGCTGGCTACCCCCTAGAGGACTAAAGTGATGACTAGCGCAGAACAGTATATGGTTTACTACTTTGATGTTGGTGAACAGAGCTACTATTTTTTAGATGAACCAGCCGCTAATCAAGCTTATGTAGAAGCTGAATTACGTGGCGACCATCCAATTTGGGGAGAGCCGACGCCCTTAGTTACTCTACTCGAAATAAAAGACGCCTTGCTAGGCAAGTTTACCAAGCGAATAGCGTTTTTAGAGCTGCAATTAGAGAGGGCTGAATTGGCCCATAGCGACTTCGACCTAAGCGGTAGCTAATCGATTTCGATACAACTGAGCTGGTTTTTGACCAGCTCTAAGCCAATTTAAAACCACCTTGATTCGATTTGTTAATCGGTCTTGCAGTTCATATACCCTCAGCAACGCTTTTCTGCAATAGCAAAACCAGCCGTATTTAGCAGCGATGAACTAGCGCTTTCTGCTCGTTCCACTAAGCGTTGTATTTAAGCTGAATATTAGCGGGCAAAAATAAAGCGGGCAGTGCCCGCTTTATTAACAATGATGTGTAATGCTTAGCTTTTAAGCGCATCATTTAAATGCGGGCGGATTTTAGCCAGCATCGATTTTAAAACTTTAGGATTAGCACATACAATGTTGCCGCTTTGGTAGTACTCGGTATTACCAGAGAAGTCTGTCACGATGGCACCAGCTTCACGAGCAATCAATTCGCCCGCCGCAATGTCCCAAGGTTTTAGGTTGAGTTCGAAGAAACCGTCTAAGCGACCCGCTGCAACATATACCAAATCAAGCGCAGCTGAACCGGCACGGCGAACATCACCACACTCGGCAAAAATGGCGCTAAACATGCCTAGGTAGCTTTCCATATAGTGTTTACGTTTGAACGGAAAACCAGTACCGATGATAGTGCCGTCTAAATCTTTCGCTTTAGAAACGCGTAAACGATAGCCATTAAGCTGAGCCCCTTTACCACGAGAAGCCGCAAACAACTCATTACGTAATGGATCGTAAACTACCGCATGCTCGGTTTTACCGCGAATACGGAGTGCAATTGAAATCGAGAAGTGAGGAATACCTTTGATAAAATTGGTGGTTCCATCCAAGGGGTCAACAACCCATTGGTATTCATCATCCTTGCCTTGATTTAATCCACTTTCTTCAGCGATGATCGAGTGATCAGGAAACGCATTGTGAATGGTATCGATAATGCTTTTTTCAGCGGCTTTATCTACGTTGGTAACGTAGTCGTTAGCGCCTTTTGTTGTTGTTTCAACTTTATCAAGTTGTGCGTAAGCTTGAGTTACAATCTTACCTGCGTTTCGCGCAGCGCGAATCGCAATGTTTAGCATTGCATGCATGAATAACCACCAATTTGTAGAAAGAACATAAAATAACCGCCGGATTATAGAGAATAGGGAAAACAAACACAATTGATTATAGGTAGAGGATTTAAACTTTTTCCAATCTAGCTGCTAAGGCTATGGCTATGTTACAATCCGGCGGATTAATTTTAGGGTGAAGTAATATAAATGTTGGAAAATATTCGAGTGGTTTTAGTGGGCACTAGCCATAGTGGTAACATTGGTTCTGCTGCCCGAGCAATGAAAACCATGGGAATAAGCGACTTATGTTTAGTGGCTCCAGAAGCTGAAATTGATGGCAAATCTGTTGCCTTGTCGGCTGGTGCATCGGATGTGCTTGGCGGCGCCACTATAGTTGAGCAATTGGCAGAGGCCGTGGCTGATTGTCAGCTCGTTATTGGTGCTAGCGCTCGTTCACGTACCTTAGATTGGCCGATGTTAGATGGTCGAGAGGCTGGCGAAAAGTTGGCCTTTGAAGCGCAGTCTGGCAAAGTGGCCATTGTTTTTGGTCGTGAAAGCAGCGGTCTAAATAATGAAGAGCTACAACAGTGTCATTACCACGTATGTGTTCCCGCTAATCCTGAATACAGTTCACTTAATCTTGCAATGGCGGTGCAGTTATTGTGTTACGAAGTGAGAATGGCCTATTTGGCGCAACAAAATACTCATCCTAAAGCAGCTCCTGAAGCTTATCCGCATGCAGAAGATTTGGAGCGATTTTACCAGCATTTCGAGCAAAGCATCGCCGACAGTGGCTTTATCATCAAACCTCATCCAGGCAAGGTGATGGAGAAAGTGCGCCGTATGTTTAATAGAATTCGCATGGAAAAACAAGAGCTTAATGTTATGCGTGGGATCCTAACTTCATTTGATAAACACATTTCCAAGACAGAAGAATAATCCCGACTAATTTACTAGGTTTTATACTTGACTAAAATAGTCGGATATGGAAAGATTGTGACTAGGTTCACGCGAAAATGGGTTTTTTGATATGCGCTTAACTTCCAAGGGACGCTACGCAGTTACCGCGATGTTAGATGTTGCTCTTCACATGGAAGAAGGGCCGGTTTCTCTTGCTGATATTTCAGAAAGACAAGGCATTTCCTTGTCCTATTTAGAGCAACTGTTCTCGAAATTACGTAAACATGGCCTAGTGAGTAGCGTTCGCGGCCCAGGTGGTGGATATCGCTTAGGTATGAATGCCGACGATATTGCAGTAGGTATGGTTATTCACGCTGTAGATGAATCAATCGATGCTACTCGTTGCCATGGCTCCGCTGATTGTCAGGGGGGAAAGCCTTGTTTGACTCACTCTTTATGGAATGATTTGAGTGAACGTATTGCCGACTTCCTTGATAACATCACCTTAGGCGGACTAATGCGTGAACGGCAAATTGTCAGTGTTGCGCATAACCAAGATCGGCTTAAGCAGGTCGACACCAACACGATACAAATTAGTTTATGACGCTCGCCTTAGTCGAGTAGTAACGGAGAACTTTAATGAAATTGCCCATTTATCTTGATTATTCTGCGACCACTCCAGTTGACCCTCGTGTTGCTGAAAAGATGATGCAATACCTTGGCGTGGATGGTATCTACGGTAACCCTGCTTCGCGCTCCCACCGTTTTGGCTGGCAGGCGGAAGAAGCTGTAGATATTGCGCGTAATCAGATTGCAGAGTTGGTTAACGCCGATCCGCGTGAAATTGTATTTACCTCTGGTGCAACAGAATCGAATAACTTGGCGATTAAAGGTGCGGCTCATTTTTACGCTAAAAAAGGTAAACACCTTATTACCTGTAAAACCGAACATAAAGCCGTGCTCGATACGTGTCGTCAGTTAGAACGTGAAGGCTTTGAAGTGACTTACCTTGAGCCCGAAAGTAACGGTATTATCAACTTGGATAAGCTAGCCGAAGCGATGCGCGAAGACACTATCTTGGTGTCAATCATGCACGTAAATAACGAAATCGGTGTTATTCAAGACATTAATGCGATTGGCGAACTATGCCGCTCTCGCAAGATTTTATTCCATGTTGATGCTGCGCAAAGTGCCGGTAAGATCGACATTGATTTACAAGCCTTGCCCGTAGACATGATGTCGTTTTCTGCGCACAAAGTATATGGCCCTAAAGGCATTGGCGCATTGTATGTGCAACGTAAACCACGCATTCGCTTAGAAGCGCAGATGCACGGTGGTGGTCACGAGCGTGGTATGCGTTCTGGTACCTTGCCAACCCATCAAATTGTGGGTATGGGCGAAGCCTTTGCCATCGCTAAACAAGAAATGGCTAAAGATAACGAGCATATTCGCGCCTTGCGTGAACGTTTCTGGAACGGCATTAAAAATATTGAAGAAACCTATGTCAATGGCGACTTCGAGCAGCGAGTAGCAGGCAACCTTAATGTTAGCTTCGCTTATGTAGAAGGCGAGTCGTTAATTATGGCACTTAAAGATCTAGCTGTATCTTCAGGTTCTGCCTGTACTTCAGCGAGTCTTGAGCCTTCTTACGTACTGCGTGCTTTGGGCTTAGACGACGAGCTAGCACACAGTTCAATTCGTTTTTCTTTTGGTCGCTTTACTACCGAAGAAGAAGTAGATTATGCCATTAAAGTTATTAATGAAGGCATCGGTCGGCTACGCGAAATGTCGCCGCTATGGGACATGTTTAAAGACGGCGTAGACCTTAGCCAAGTAGAGTGGGCACACCACTAAACAATAACTAAGAGATTTGGAGAAATATCATGGCTTACAGTGAAAAAGTAATCGACCACTACGAAAATCCACGCAACGTGGGTGCGTTTGACGACAAAGACGACACTCATATCGGTACCGGTATGGTTGGCGCTCCGGCGTGTGGTGACGTAATGAAGTTGCAACTTAAAGTGAATGACCAAGGTGTGATTGAAGATGCACGCTTTAAAACTTATGGTTGTGGTTCTGCTATTGCCTCTAGCTCGCTGGTAACAGAGTGGGTTAAAGGAAAAAGCTTAGAAGAAGCGCAAGCTTTAAAAAATACTGATATCGCTGAAGAGTTAGCTTTGCCACCAGTGAAAATTCACTGCTCTATTTTGGCAGAAGATGCCATTAAAGCGGCAATTGCAGACTACAAAAAGAAAAACGCTTAGACAGTAAGGAGCCGATGATGGCTGTATCACTAACTGAAGCGGCTGCTGCCCATGTTAGCCAGTTCTTAGCCAACCGAGGCGCCGGTAAAGGTGTGCGTCTTGGGGTTAAAACTTCTGGCTGTTCGGGCATGGCCTATGTTCTTGAGTTTGTTGACGAGTTGGCTGAAGACGACAAGGTTTTTGAAAGCTGCGGTGTGAACGTGATTGTCGATGAAAAAAGCTTACTCTACATTGATGGCACGCAATTAGACTTTGTTAAAGAAGGTTTAAACGAAGGCTTTGTATTCAACAACCCTAACGTTTCTGGCGAATGTGGTTGTGGAGAGAGCTTTAGCGTTTAAATGGAATACGCTATGAATTATTTTGAATTGTTCTCTCTAAGCCCTTCTTTTCAGCTAGATCTTCAGGGTCTAGCTCAGTCTTATCGAGAGTTACAACAGCAATACCATCCCGATAACTTCGCGGCGAATAGCGAAGATAACCAAGCAGCGGTGATGCAAAAGGCGGCACAAATCAATGATGCCTACCAAACGCTTAAAGAACCGCTATCTCGTGCTCAATACCTGCTACGTTTGCAGGGCATAGACTTAACTGGCGAACAGCAAACTATTAACGACATAGATTTCTTAATGAGCCAAATGGCTTTACGAGAACAGTTGGCCGAAATTGAAAATGCAGCGGACCCAGAGCAAGCCATCGATGATTTTTCTGCCTTACTTAAGCAGCAACGAAGTGACTTGAGCTCTAGCTTTGAAAAAGCCTACAATGAGCAAAATTTTGATTTAGCCGCTGATGAAGTTCGTAAGCTTAAGTTTTACGCTCGTCTAAAACAGCAGCTACAGCAACTCGAAGAGAAGATTCTAGATTATTAATCTATGGCATTACTACAAATTGCAGAGCCTGGGCAATCGGCTGTTCCTCATCAACATAAACTCGCTGTTGGTATCGATTTAGGTACCACTAACTCACTCGTTGCTACTGTGCGCAGCGGTAAAGCCGTGGCGCTGGCCGACCATGATGGTCGTTACTTATTACCTTCGGTGGTGCGTTATCACTCAGCCGGTATAGAGGTAGGACAAGCCGCAAAAGTCCATGCCGTTAGTGACCCGCATAATACTATTACTTCGGTAAAACGCTTATTAGGTAAAGCCAGCAGTGATATTGATGCCGCTACCTTTCCTTATGACTTCGCTAGAAGCGAGTCGCCACAAATTAATACCGTGGCGGGAGCCGTTAATCCGGTGCAGGTGTCTGCCGAAATTCTTAAAAGCTTAGCCAAACGCGCTGAAGAATCTCTGCAAGGAGAGCCCGATGGTGTGGTGATTACTGTTCCTGCTTATTTTGACGACGCTCAGCGTCAAGGCACTAAAGACGCCGCCCAGCTAGCTGGCCTGCATGTATTGCGCTTATTGAATGAGCCCACTGCTGCTGCTATCGCTTATGGCTTGGACAGCGGTGACGAAGGCGTGATTGCCATTTATGACTTAGGTGGCGGAACCTTCGATATTTCTATTCTGCGTCTGTCTAAAGGGGTATTTCAGGTGCTGGCTACCGGCGGTGATTCCGCTTTAGGTGGCGATGACTTTGATGATGTTTTGGTGGAGTGGATTGCCGAACAAGCCCAGCTTGAGGCTGTTCGCTCGCCGCAGTTGCAGCGCGAGTTATCGCGGATTGCCAACCAAGTTAAAGTTGATTTAAGCGAGCAGCAACAAACCAGCGTTGAACTGGCCATCGAAGGTATTGAATGGCAGGGTTCCATTACTCGTGAACTCTTCGAACAGTTAATTGAAGACTTAGTTAAACGCACTATTCGAGCCTGTCGTAGAGCTCTACGTGACGCCGAGGTGGATTTAGACGAAGTCAATAATGTAGTCATGGTGGGCGGCTCGACACGAGTTCCTAAAGTCCGCCAAGATGTGGCTAGTTTCTTTAAAAAGCCGGTGTTAACTAGTATCGACCCCGATCAAGTTGTGGCAATTGGTGCAGCGATTCAGGCCGATACCTTAGTGGGTAACAAAAAAGACGACGAGTTGTTATTGCTTGATGTGACTCCCCTGTCTTTAGGCATAGAAACCATGGGCGGTTTGGTTGAGAAGGTGATTCCCCGTAACACCACTATTCCAGTAGCGCGGGCTCAAGAGTTTACCACCTTTAAAGATGGCCAAACGGCTATGGCCATTCATGTGGTGCAAGGTGAACGGGAATTGGTCGATGATTGCCGCTCGCTTGCCAAGTTTACCCTGAGAAACATTCCACCTTTAGCCGCTGGTGCGGCGCATATACGGGTAACTTTTCAAGTTGATGCCGATGGGTTGTTATCGGTTACCGCAATGGAAAAATCCACTGGCGTACAAGCTTCTGTTGAGGTGAAACCTTCTTATGGTTTGGCCGATGAGGCCGTGGCGAAAATGCTTAAAGACTCAATTGCTCATGCCAAAGAGGATGTCAGCATGCGAATGTTGCGCGAGCAACAAGTAGAAGCGGCGCGTTTTATTGAAGATATGAATGCCGCCTTGGCAGAAAGTGGTGAGCGTTTATTAAATACCGGCGAGCGCCAGCAAATCGAACAAGCGATGCAACACTTAGCAAAAGTGGCCGCGGAAGATAAGGTTGCGGCAATTGAGCAAGCCATTAAACAATTAGATAGTGTCAGCCAGGATTTCGCTGCGCGGCGAATGGATGATTCCATTAAACAGGCCCTAACCGGTCAGCAAGTAGATAGGATTTAAGATGCCTAAAGTGATTTTCTTGCCTCATGAGGATTTGTGTCCTGAAGGCGCGGTAGTAGAAGCCCAAAAAGGCGAAACAGTATTAAATGTGGCGCTGCGAGATGGCATTGATATTGAACATGCCTGTGAAAAGTCTTGTGCTTGTACCACTTGTCACGTGATCGTCCGTGAAGGCTTCGATTCTTTGGAAGAGAGCGATGAATTAGAAGACGATATGTTAGATAAAGCCTGGGGTTTAGAGCCCGAGTCTCGTCTGAGCTGCCAAGCAGTGGTAGCCGATGAAGACTTAGTGGTAGAGATCCCTAAATACACGATTAATATGGTGTCTGAGCAGCACTAAGGAGAGCGCTCATGGGATTGCGTTGGATAGATGTAGAGCAAATTGCAATAGAACTGGCCGAACAATTTCCCGAGCAAGATCCGAAACAAGTTCGGTTTACCGATTTACACCAGTGGGTTTGTCAACTAGATGACTTTGATGACGACCCACAACATAGCAACGAGCGTATTTTAGAAGCAATTATTTTAGCCTGGATGGAAGAACTTGACTAAAACGGCTGTCTCGTTGTCAATTTTTATCATGAGGACGTAGCGATGACTGCCGTATTGGAACTAGTCTTATGCGCTAAGCCTGCCGACGCCGTTTGGGGCGACAAGGCTTTAGTGAGTTTTGCCAACAATCAAGTCAATATTCATATTAGTAGTGAAGGTGCAGAGCGCCTTCAAGACATTCAAAAAGCCGCAAGAAAATTAGATGCCCAAGGCTTGAAACAGCTAGCCACCGCAGGCGAAGGTTGGGATCTAGAAGCCTGTTGGGCTTTTTATCAAGGTTATTACAACGCTAAACAAGACAACCAATTGCTTATCACTGGCCTGAGTGAGCGCGACCAACAACGCTTTGACGCATTAAAGACCGCCATTGATTGGACCCGTCAAACCATTAATTTAGGCCCCGCAGAGATTTACCCCAAAAGCTTGTGTGAATCGGCGGTGGCCTTACTGAGCAAATTGGCGCCTCAGCACATTAGCTATCAAATCATTTCTGGAGAAGCCCTACTTGAACAAGGTTGGGTGGGGATTTATCAAGTTGGTCGGGGTAGCAGTCAGGCTCCTGCTATGTTGGAACTGGATTACAACCCTTCTGGCAAAGTTGATGAACCGGTAGCCGTTGCCTTGGTGGGTAAAGGCATTACTTTCGACTCGGGTGGCTATAGCCTTAAGCCTTCCGATGGTATGGCGATGATGAAAAGTGATATGGGCGGCGCTGCTACAGTGACCGGAGCGCTTGCTTTAGCCATTGCCTCTGGCTTGAATAAGCGAGTTAAGTTGTATCTTTGCTGCGCTGAAAACCTAGTATCGGGCGATGCCTATAAACTAGGTGATGTAATCTCTTATAAAAACGGTGTTACGGTAGAGGTACTTAATACCGATGCCGAAGGGCGCTTAGTGTTAGCCGATGGTTTAATCGCTGCCAGCCAAGATAAACCCGGTTTAATCATTGATGCGGCTACCCTAACAGGGGCAGCTAAGATGGCCTTAGGTCGAGATTATAATGCGGTGTTTGGTTTTGCCGATGAGCGGGTGCATGAAGCATTACAAGCTGCGAAAGCCGAATATGAAAAAGCTTGGCCACTGCCTTTAGAACCTTTCCATAAAGGACAAATTGGCTCTGCGTTTGCAGATATCGCTAATATTTCTTCTGGTGAAGGGATGGCGGGCGCGTCAACTGCGGCAGCTTTCTTAGCTCACTTTGTGGAGCAGGCAGAGCAGAACTGGCTGCACTTTGATCTTTCTGGTTCTTATCAAAAAGCCGCCAATGGATTGTGGGCGACGGGAGCCAAAGGCCATGGTGTGCGCACCTTGGCACGCTTGTTAAGCGATGCTAGCTAACTTATGATTTTCAATCATGGCATGATTTATATTAAAACAACTTACGATGGAGCGATGTAATGGCCTTAGAACGTACTTTTTCTATACTTAAACCTGATGTGGTAGCCAAGGACGCGATAGGCGCAATTTATGCGCGAATGGAAGCGGCGGGTTTACGTATCGTGGCGGCAAAAATGTTGCACCTATCGCAAGAGCAAGCAGCAGGCTTTTATGCCGAGCATGAAGGTAAGCCTTTTTATTTGCCCTTGATTGAGTTTATGACTTCTGGCCCGATTATGGTTCAAGTGCTAGAAGCTGAAAATGCGGTGCAGCGCTATCGTGAATTATTAGGTGCAACCAATCCGGCAGAAGCTGCCGCCGGCACCTTGCGTCATGATTTTGGAACTGGAATGCCGCCTAATGGCACTCATGGCTCCGATTCACCGGAGTCAGCGGCCAGAGAAATCGCCTATTTCTTTGAAGACAATGAGATTTGTCCTCGCTAATCAACCAAAAGGGGCTAAGGCCTCTTTTTTTATCACTGGCTTTCGTGCCAGTTGAATTAGCTAAAAGGCCGCTGAAAGCTGAGTTTAGCTGGCTTTCTATAGTTATTATTTGTACAATTCGGCGCTTTTTTTTAATGGTCAGTCGTGGAGTAAAGCGATGAGTGAGACAAAAACTAATCTACTTGATTTTAATCGTGCTGGATTACGCCAGTTTTTTGCCGATATGGGTGAAAAACCTTTTCGGGCCGATCAAGTAATGAAGTGGATTTATCACTTCGGCGTTGACGATTTTGACCAGATGAGCAATATCAATAAAGCCTTGCGTGAAAAGCTCAAGCAACGTGCGGTGATACAAGCGCCAGAAATCAGCGCCGAACAGCGCAGTGCCGACGGTACCATTAAATGGGCGATGTTGGTGGCCGGCCAAGAAATTGAAACGGTATATATTCCAGAAGGTGACCGTGCCACGCTGTGTGTTTCATCACAAGTAGGTTGTGCTTTGGAATGTACCTTCTGTTCTACTGGGCAACAGGGTTTTAACCGTAACCTTAAAGTGTCGGATATTATTGGTCAGGTATGGCGCGCCGCACAGGTTATTGGCCATAAGGGTATTGAAGGCAAGCGACCTATTACCAACGTGGTGATGATGGGCATGGGCGAGCCCTTGTTGAACTTAAATAATTTGATCCCTGCTTTAGAGCTGATGTTGGATGATAATGGCTATGGCTTGAGTAAGCGTCGGGTTACCGTAAGTACCTCCGGGGTAGTGCCGGCACTAGATAAGTTAGGCGACCAATTAGATGTGGCTCTGGCTATTTCTTTACATGCACCGACCGATGAGCTGCGTAGTGAAATTATGCCCATCAATAACAAATACAATATCGAAGCCTTTTTGGCAGGGGTTAAGCGTTATGTGGCTAAATCTAACGCCAACCGGGGCAAGGTAACGGTAGAGTATGTACTGCTAAATGGGGTAAATGACTCTATGGAGCAGGCTCACCAGTTGGCAGAGGTACTCAAAGATACGCCATGTAAAATCAATTTGATCCCCTTTAACCCTTACCCTGGCTCACCTTTTACCAAGCCAAGTAATAGCCGCGTTGACCGCTTTAGTAAGGTGTTAATGGAATATGGTTTCACCGTGGTTGTACGGAAAACCCGCGGTGACGATATCGATGCAGCTTGTGGGCAGTTGGCAGGTGACGTTGTCGACAGAACGAAGAGAACAATGAAAAAACGGATGCAACAGCAAGAAATTTCAGTCACAATTCAATAACTAAGCTTATCGAAGGATGGATATGAAACGTTGTTGGTACTTGCTTTTCGTGGTTTGTTTACTGTCTGCATGTGTTACCGAAACCAGAATTAATGGTCAAGAAGTTAACTCCGGTGAAAGGCAGCTTGATAAAGTAGCTGCCGCCAAAACTCGAATCAGCCTCGCCTTGCGTTATCTTGATGCCGGGGATGCCGAGCAGGCCAAGCGTAACCTAGAACTAGCGCAAGAGTTGGCGCCAGATTTTGTCGATGTTTATATCGCTGAAGCGCACTTTTACCAGCGTGTTCGCCAGCCTGAAAGAGCCATTGAAGCTTATAAAAAGGCGCGCGCAATAGCCCCTAAAAACGGTGATGTATTAAATAACTATGGGGTGATGCTGTGCCAGCAAAAAAAATATCAAGAAGCCGAAAAACTGTTTAACTTAGCGCTGGCAAATCCTGAGTATGTTCAGGTAGCTGGAACCAATGAAAATGCCGGTGTGTGTGCTCTTGACGCGGGACAATTGGATAAAGCCCTCGATTACTTCACTAGCGCCTTGGCTTATAACATTCGCCGTCCCTTATCTTTACTCGGTGCTGCTGAAGTCTATTTACAAAAAAATAAACCCGAACAGGCCCGTTTATATTTGCAACGGTATGATAGTATGGCTGAAACAACGGCTGAAAGTGCCTTTGCGTGGGTTCGCCTTGAAAGCGCTGCGGATAACTTTGCTGAGGAAGCGCGCTGGGGGATGACCCTACAACAACAATTTCCTAAATCGGAACAGACAAAACGATATATAGCAAATGACTACTAAAGCAGAATCAGAGCAAGCAGAATTGAGTGACGACATCGAAGTGGTCAGTCCCGGGCAGATGCTGCAAGAAGCGCGAGTCGCTGCCAAGTTAAGTCAAAATCAAGTTGCAGAACGCTTAAAACTTAGATTGCAGGTGGTAAAAGACATCGAAGCAGACAGTTTTGATAGTGGCCTGTCAAATACCTTCATTAAGGGTTATTTACGCGCTTATGCGCGCTTGTTAAATGTATCAGAAGAATTGGTACTATCAAGCTACGCCCATCTCAACGTCGCTCAAGAACAACGCACCGAAATGCAGAGTTTTTCTAGGCGAATCAAGCAAGAAACCCATGATAGTCGCTTGATGAAATTTACCTATTTAGTCGTTCTGGGGATCGTGGTTTTGCTGGTTGTTTGGTGGTGGCAGGATAAAAATAGCCAAACCGATTACCAACAGATGTCGCTATCCGCAGAGCAAGCTCCAGCGATTCAAAGCGATAGTGGCTTGAATCAAGCTCAAACGCCACTTGCCGAGGTTACTTTAGAAGAGCCTAGCGCTGAGGCGCTAACAGAGCAGAGCAGCGTCGTAGAACCATCTATAGAGCCAGAGCTAAGTTCTCAGCCAGAGGCTACAGAGCCGCAACAGCTTGAAACAAATCCTCCTGTTGCTCCCAGTGAAACGCTTAGCCAACCTGCTGCAGCCATACCAGCCGAAACCGCAGACGCTAGCGTCACCGAGGTACAACCTCCAGAGGAGAGTGGCGAGAGCATGGCATTTACCCCGTTAAGCATGAGCTTCGAGAATGAATGCTGGGTAGAAATTCGTGATGCCGATGGCCAGCGTTTGGTGGCTGCGATTAAACAACCTGGCGAAAGCTTAACTGTGACGGCAGCTTCGCCCTACAGTATAGTGCTTGGCACCAACGCTGGTGTGAGCGTCAATTATGGATCAGAAAAAATCGACTTATCGTCATTTAAGCGCGGTAAAGTTGTGCGTATGACTATACCCCAATAATTAAGACCCTAGCTGAATATGAATCAACCAACTCCTATTACTCGCCGTAAATCGACTCAAATCATGGTGGGGAATGTGCCTGTCGGGGGAGATGCCCCCATTTCGGTACAATCTATGACCAATACCCGTACCACTGACGTGGCAGCAACGGTTGAACAAATCAATCGAATTGCTGCGGTGGGTGGGGATATTGTGCGGGTCTCAGTGCCAACCATGGACGCAGCCGAGGCCTTTAAACAGATCAAACAGCAAGTGTCTATTCCGGTGGTGGCCGATATTCACTTTGACTATCGTATTGCCCTTAAAGTAGCCGAGTATGGTGCCGACTGTTTACGGATTAACCCCGGTAATATCGGTAATGAACAACGTATTCGCTCGGTAGTGGATGCGGCGAAAGATCGCGGTATTCCTATTCGTATTGGTGTAAATGGTGGTTCTTTAGAAAAAGATCTGCAAGAAAAGTACGGTGAGCCCACGCCAGAGGCTTTAGTTGAATCGGCGATGCGCCATGTAGACATACTAGACCGTTTGAATTTCGACCAGTTTAAGGTGAGTGTAAAGGCTTCGGATGTATTTTTGGCCGTAGGTGCTTACCAAGGTTTGGCGAAGCGTATTGACCAACCCCTACACCTAGGCATTACTGAAGCTGGCGGATTACGCAGTGGCTCGGTTAAATCGGCAGTGGGTTTAGGCATGTTGTTGTCTCAAGGCATTGGCGATACTTTGCGCGTATCGCTGGCAGCTGATCCGGTGGAAGAAATCAAAGTTGGCTTTGATATTCTAAAGTCATTACGGATCCGCTCGCGTGGCATCAACTTTATTGCTTGTCCAAGCTGTTCGCGTCAGGAATTTGATGTTATTGCTACGGTAAATGCTCTAGAACAGCGCTTAGAAGACATTGTTGAGCCAATGGACGTATCGATTATTGGCTGTGTGGTAAATGGTCCCGGCGAAGCCTTAATCTCTGATTTAGGGATTACCGGCGGCAACAAAAAGAGTGGTTTTTATCAAGATGGGGTTCGCCAAAAAGAACGCTTCGATAATAACGACTTAGTGGATGCTTTAGAAGCGAAGATCCGTGCGCGGATTGCTATCAAAAACATCAGTTAAGACGCTTCTGTATTTAAATTTACCTGTATCGTTAAAAGCCCTATAATCGAGGGCTTTTAGTAGTTATTGACCAGTTTTATTCGAGATTAATGTGGCTAAACAAATACAAGCAATACGTGGCATGAATGATTGTCTGCCAAGCGAAACGCCAGCTTGGCAAAAAGTGGAATCGGTGATCCGTGAGGTAGTAGCTGCCTACGGTTATAACGAAATACGCATGCCGATTGTAGAAAGCACAGATTTGTTTAAGCGCTCTATTGGTGAAGTCACCGATATTGTTGAAAAGGAAATGTATACCTTCGAAGATCGCAATGGTGACAGTTTAACCTTGCGCCCAGAAGGTACCGCGTGTTGTGTACGTGCGGGTAACCAAGCGGGTCTGTTGTATAACCAAGAGCAGCGTCTTTGGTACATGGGACCGATGTTTCGCCACGAACGCCCACAAAAAGGCCGTTACCGCCAATTTCACCAAGTGGGTGTTGAGTCGTTTGGTATTGCCAGCGCCGACATCGACGCCGAAGTGATTATTCTTTCGTCGCGTTTCTGGAAGGCCTTTGGCTTAGATAAACATGTCACTTTGCAGCTAAATAGCTTAGGTTCCAATGAAGCTCGGGCTAATTATCGAGATGCGCTAATTGCTTATCTTGAACAGCATCAAGACAGCTTAGACGAAGATGCCAAGCGCAGAATGTACGACAATCCTTTGCGGGTATTGGATAGCAAAAATTCTGAAGTGCAAGCGGCATTAGAAAACGCTCCTAGCTTAAGTGATTACCTTGATGACGAGAGCCGTGCGCACTTTGCTCAGCTATGTGGCTTGTTGGATAACGCGGGCATCGCCTACGAACTTAACCCTCGCTTAGTGCGTGGTTTAGATTACTACAACCGTACCGTATTTGAATGGGTAACCACTAGTTTGGGTTCTCAAGGCACCGTGTGTGCTGGCGGCCGCTATGATGGTTTGGTTGAGCAGCTTGGTGGCAAAGCAACACCTGCTGTGGGTTTTGCTATGGGCATGGAACGTTTAGTACTGTTGCTGGAAACGCTTGAGTTGTTGGGTGATTTACCAGCAAGTGCCGACGTTTATGTGATCAATGCTGGAGAAGGAACACTTGGCGCGGCATTTTCATTAGCTGAACAATTGCGAGATGCGTTACCCTCTGTGCGGGTGATGAGTCACTGTGGTGGCGGAAACTTCAAAAAACAATTTAAGCGAGCCGATAAATCGGGCGCTCGGGTAGCTCTTATCATCGGTGAAGATGAGCTAGCCAACCAACAGGTAACCGTTAAGTACCTACGTCAAGACATTCAACAGCAATGCATCGCTCAGTCTGAGTTGCCTGCATTGCTAAAAAACGTATTAGTATAGTTAAGGAGACACTGTGGAGATTTATTCTACAGAGGAACAGCAAGTTCAAGCCATCAAAGACTGGTGGAAGAAAAACAGCACATCAGTTATTGGTGGCTCAGTATTAGGCTTAGCTGCCGTGTTTGGTTGGCGCTATTACGGCGATTACCAAATTCAACAGCAAGAAGCGGCTTCAGACGCATATCAGCAAGTAATCTCACAGTTGGGCAGTGGCGAAGATGAGTTAGCTACTTTGAGCAATTTTGTTACTGCTAATCAAGGAGATAAAAACTATTCGGTATTTGCGGCGTTGCTATTAGCCAAAGAGTTGGTAGCTAAAGAAGATTATGCTCAGGCGCAAAGCCAGCTGAATTTAGCCTTGCAAGATGCGCCAGAAGAGTTAAAAGGCATGATCTACACCCGCCTAGCTCGGGTTCAGGCGCAGCAAGCTGAGTTTGCGCAAGCCTTAGCCAGCTTAGAACAGGTTAAAGAACCTGCACTACAAGGCACGGTAGAACTGATTAAAGGTGATATTTACCTACAACAAGGCGAGCAAGAGCTGGCGCGCCAAGCTTATCAAGCAGCAGTGACTGCTGGTGCGGCTAATTTAGACCCTAGTGTTACGCTAAAATTGAATGACTTAAGCCAAGTTGAGGCGACCAATGGTTAAAGCATGGCGCGGCTTAGGCTTAGCCTGTTTACTCGCCGGCTTGTCCGCTTGTTCTTTGTTCAACTCTGAAGAAGACGTTGTACAGATGGCACCGGTGCCAGAATTTAGCAATCAGTTTACGGTTGCACAGCAATGGCAAGCGCGCGTTGGTAAGGGTGTAGACGACTATTTTTCTACGCTGTCACCAGTGGTAGCTTACGACACCATTTTTGCGGCAGCACGTTTTGGTGAAGTAGAAGCATTAAGCCTAGATGGCAAGCGCTTGTGGAAGCAAGACCTCTCCGAGGTGGAAAGTAACAACCGCTTCTCTGGCAATACCTCTAATGCCCGTATTTCGGGTGGCTTAGTGGCGGCTTATCAACGTATTTACTTAGGTACTGAAAACGCCGACGTATTTGCTTTAAGCGCCGAAACCGGCGAGATTGTTTGGCAAGCTAAAGTAGCCGGGGAGGTGCTTGCTGCTCCTGCCGTTGAAGACAGTATCGTTGTGGTTATCACTAGCAATGGTCATTTGGTTGCTTTGGATGCTCACAGTGGTGAACAACGCTGGGACATTAAGATTGATCAACCCACCTTATCTTTGCGTAGCAAAGCACCAGCGATTATTTCTAATGGCGCAGTGGTGTTGGGACGTAGCGATGGCAAGGTAGGCTTATATCTGCTAAACAATGGCCAATTGGTGTTTGAAAGCAAGTTAGCTCAGCCAAAAGGCTCAACAGAAATTGATCGAATTGTTGATGTGGACAGTAAACCGGTATTGATTGGTCCACAGCTTTACGCTGTCGCTTACAATGGTAACTTGGTGTCGGTTAATCTGCGTAACGGTGAAGAGGCTTGGCGGCGTAGTTATTCTGCTTATCAGGATTTAGCGTCGGCAGGTTTAAGTTTGTTTGTTACCGATGTTAGCGATAATGTATACAGTATTGATCGTACTAACGGTGTAGAGCGTTGGACTCAAAGCTTGTTGTCTTACCGTATTGTTACTGGGCCAGCCGTTGACGGTAACTATGTTATAGTGGGCGACAGTGAGGGTTATCTTTATTGGTTAAATCGCGATACGGGTGAATTCGTTAGTAAAATTTTAATTGATAAAAGCGGCTTATATGTTGCGCCCGTGGTTAGCGCTGAAAAAATTATCGTTCAAGCTCGAAATGGCAAGTTATATGCGCTAGATCGCAGCTAAGTTGTTATAATTATTCAGCAAAGGCTCATGGTGAATTAACCATGAGCCTTTGTCGTGTCATAAATTCTAAAAAAAATGAGGCCCTTATGCTTCCTGTTGTCGCCTTAGTGGGGCGCCCCAATGTTGGCAAATCTACTTTATTTAACCGTCTTACTCGTAGCAGGGATGCCTTAGTAGCTGATTTTCCTGGACTGACTCGCGACCGTAAATACGGACAGGCAAAGGTTGCCGATCAAGAGTTTATTGTGATTGATACCGGTGGTATTGATGGTGATGAGCAAGGCATTGATGCGATGATGGCTCAGCAGTCTTTGCAAGCCATTGACGAAGCCGATGCGGTGTTGTTTCTAGTGGATGCGCGAGCTGGTATGACGGTGGCCGATGAAGCGATTGCCCATCATTTACGCAAGCAAGAGAAGAAAGTGTTCTTGGTGGCCAACAAAACCGACGGTATTGATGCTGACGCAGCGTGTGGCGAATTTTATGCTTTAGCATTAGGCGAAATTCATCACATCGCAGCCGCTCATGGGCGCGGGGTTAACCAGCTAATTGAGCAAGCATTGCGGCCTTTTGTTCAAGAGCAAAGTGAACTACCGGAAGATCCTAGCGAGCTTGAAGCCAGTGACATAGAAGAGCTTAGTGAGTCTGAGTTAGATGAGCTGGCCCAGCAGTTTGCCGATCTACCGATTAAACTGGCGATTGTGGGTCGACCTAATGTGGGCAAATCGACCTTAACTAACCGTATCTTGGGTGAAGAGCGGGTGGTTGTTTATGATATGCCAGGTACAACCCGAGACAGTATTTACATTCCTATGCAGCGTGAAGATCAAGATTATATTTTGATTGATACGGCTGGGGTGCGTAAGCGTGGCAAAGTAACGGAAACCGTTGAGAAGTTCTCCGTGATTAAAACCTTGAAAGCCATTGAAGACGCTAATGTGGTGATGTTAGTTATTGATGCCAGAGAGGGCATTTCTGATCAAGACCTAAGTTTACTTGGCTTCGTACTTAATGCTGGGCGTGCTTTGGTATTGGCAGTAAACAAGTGGGATGGTTTAGATAACGACTACAAAGAGCGCATTAAAACCGAATTGGATCGTCGCTTAGGCTTCATCGATTTTGCTCGCGTGCACTTTATATCAGCGCTGCATGGTACTGGAGTAGGCCACTTATATGAGTCAGTACAAGAGGCTTATACAAGTGCAACAAAACGCGTTTCTACCTCGATGTTAACGCGAATTATGCAAATGGCTCAGGACGACCACCAACCGCCTTTGGTGCGCGGTCGTCGGGTGAAATTACGTTATGCTCATGCCGGCGGATACAATCCTCCTCGTATTGTGGTACATGGCAATCAGGTCAACTCCTTGCCTGATTCTTATAAACGGTATTTAATGAATTATTACCGTAAGGCGCTGGAAATTATGGGCACTCCAATTCGAGTTGAATTCAAGGAAGGGGACAATCCTTTTTCAGATAAAAAGTCTAAGCTGACTATGGCCCAAGAGCGTCGTCGTAAGAAAATGCAGAATGTGAGTAAATACAAGAAATCTTAGGAGAGTACGATGAGTATTGAAGTTGCTTGCCCTGAATGCGATGGACAATTACTGCATGAACATGACCATTGGTTGTGTGGTGCTTGTCACCACAAATTTTTACAGCGAGTGCATTGTGACAAGTGTGATGCCGAGCTGGAAAAGTTAAAAGCCTGTGGTGCGGTGGACTATTTTTGTAATAGTTGTAATGAGCTTAAGTCTAAACGAGCGGTGATTCGACGTTTTGAGCGGATAGAATAAGTGCTTACTAAGTTAATATGAAAGGTGGCTAAGGCCACCTTTTTTATTGCTGGCGCTTAGCGATATTTTGCAATATCTCTGGCCAATGGCGATAGATAATATAATGGCCTTGATCTTGATAGATATGTAGCTGGCTTTGAGCTACTCGACTGGCAAAACGTTTTGCCAATTCAACTGGAATAAGCCGATCTTGCTGACCGTGATACAGGGTAGTCGGCACGCTTATTTGTTCTGCTTCGAATTGCCAAGGAGACATCACTTGGCGGACTTCGTTAGAGAAGGCATTGCTACCTTGAATTTTAGCTTCCTTAAGATAGCGGCTAAATTTGGCTCTAAAACACGGGTCTTGTAGGACCTTAAGGTCGCTGGGCGGGAGGTCTCGCGCTAATACTTTGAACAATTTATTAGGGTCTTTTTGCAGGCCTTTATCTAAGATCCCCGCAAACAAACGATGTAATTTGGGGTAGTCTCGTGCTAATTTCATGTGCATACGATAGAGTTTTGCTGTTGCTTGATAGTCGCTATCATAGCGTAGCGTGTCTCCTGAGCTCACCATGCTAAGGTGGCTAATTCGCTCTGGTATGGTTGCGGCAGCACAAGCGGCATAGACACCACCAGTGGCATAACCGACAATTTCAACTTGCTCAAGTTGTAAGTGGTCGAGCAGTGCTTGTAAGTCTTCACTCCATTTTACAAAGCTGTATCCCTCTGCGTAGTCCGAGCCACCAAAACCGGGGCGGTCAATAATTATTAGCCGCAAGCCCTGTTGCTTAGCAATATCAACTTGGTCAAAAAAGTTCTCTAAACGGCAACCCAGTATGCTGTGGCAGTATATAACAGGGCTTCCGTTTGCCGCTCCATATTCTTGATAACACAGTTTACGGCCATCTGGCAGGGTAAAGCAGTAGGTTTCGCTGTTCTCGGCCTTAGCCTTCGCGCAACGGCGACCATTTTGTGAAAGCATGCCCCAAGGGCCAGTCAATACCAAACTTGCCAGTTCACTTTGGCTGTTTACGCCAGTTTTTTTATAAACTGATTTAAGCTGAGTTCTGACCGTATTGTAACTGACGAATAATTTGCCCGCGATATCGGGAGGCGCTACACCTTGCGCAATATAGTTTACGATGCGCTGTTCTTTAGGTGTGAGTTTATAACCTTCAGCAAAGGCGGTTAGATCCAGTTCAACATCGGGTCGTGACGGAGAAATAAATAGCACCACACTGGCGCTTTTTTCTAAGTCGGAGTTACTTAAGTGGTTAACCGGGCTGAGGATAACCATGCTTTGCTGTTCGCTTTTTCCGGCTGATGGTATAGCGAGTCCACGGCTGTGCCGAGCATCGATATCAGGCTCTGAAAGTTCGCGAACGTATTGCTGTAATAGCAGGGTGTTCTCTTCTTCTTCAGTTACCAAAGTCCTGCCTTGTTGGCTTAGTCCTTGCCCAAGTTGCAGGGTTTCTTCTGACAATTCATTGGTGAGTAATATCTCGCTTTCAGCATTTAAGAGAATTACACCAACAGGAATGTGATTGAGCAGTGAGTTTAAAGAATGGTTTTTTTGTTCTAAATAACCGATGCGTTCGGCAATGCTTAGCGCTTGATTAAAGTGTTTGAGTAATACTTGCTTGCGCTCTAGGTTGACTGAAGACATGCCAGTAAGAGGCAGTGTGCTAGCATTGGTATCGTTGCTATCTGGCAGGGGCACCGACACGTCTATAGCTTGGTGCGCGAGTAGTGTATATAGGTATTCAAGCAATTCAGGCCAATGTTCAGGCTCAGCAGCAGAGCGGTAGATCATACCGATGAGCTGTTCTTGATTATCGACCCAGGTTAGCTTGCTATCCTTGCTGCTATCCGATGAGTTCATAGTTTTGCTGCTAATTCTTACTTGCTAGTTTTTTGTATTCGCCTCGCCTTGTTAGGCTTGGTCATTATCGTGGCTAAACAGCTAAACAATCAGTCGCTATTCTTAGCAAGTCAATAATATGTCAGAACTTACTAAAATCCTATTGAATTTGACTAATTACTCACTAGTTGTGATGTCGACGTTTAAAAGGTTAAGCTTTAGTCGCTAATAGTGGCTTTACGTGTACCATCGGTGAATCTGAGGCTTATCTCATCACCTCTTGTTAACATAGTCGCTGATTTTATAATTTCTTGTTGGCGGGTGACTAAGCTAAACCCGCGTTCTAGCACATTTAGTGGACTTAAACTGTTGAGCTGACGGCATAGGCTGGCTAAGTGTTGCTGTTGTTGCAGTAGCTGGGCGTGCTGAGCTTGTTGTAGGCTTCGACTGAGTTGATGCAAGTTGTGTTGATACTGCGCTAGTCGTTTACTGAGATCTTGTAGTTTTAGTCGCTGTTTTAGTTCTTGTTGCTGTTTCTCATCGCCTTTGAGTCGTTGTTCCAGAGCTATGTTTAAACGATGGTTTAGTTCATCGAAACGCTGCTGCTGCTGCTCTAAGCGATGCAGCGGAGATTGGGCTTCAATGCGGTGCTGCAGCTTAGCTAACTGTAGTTGGCGAGCGTTAAACTGATGTCTAGCTGCCAGGTTTAACTGCTGTTTCAAGCTTTCCAGACGCTGCTGAATGTGACTAGCTTGCTGGCTGATGATTTCGGCGGCTGCAGAAGGCGTAGCCGCTCTTAGGTCGGCCACTAAATCGCTGATGCTGTCATCAATCTCATGGCCTACCGCGGAAATGATTGGCAAGTTGGAGTGGTATATAGTGCGAGCTAGCTGCTCATCGTTAAATACCCATAAGTCTTCTTTAGAACCCCCTCCTCTGCCGACGATAAGCACATCCACTTCATCACGCTGATTGGCTAAGTTGATCATGTTAATCAGTTGGCTGGCGGCTTGCTCACCTTGTACCGCTGCCGGGTAAACAATCACCTTAATTGCTGGGGCTCGACGCGCCAATACCGACAGTATGTCTTGCAGTGCCGCGCCGCTAAGCGAGCTCACTACACCTACAACGCTGGGGTATTCCACTAAGGCTTGTTTGGCAGATTGGGCAAATAAGCCTTCGGCCGCCAGTTTCATTTTTAATTGCTCGTAGGCTTGTTGCATTGCGCCATCACCGGCGGGATGAATGGCTTCGACAATCAGCTGATAATCGCCGCGAGGTTCATATAGTGTTATTTTTGCTTTTACCAGTACTTGCATACCAGCTTCTGGGGTAAAAACGGCCTTACGATTGGCATTTTTAAACATGGCACAGCGAACCTGAGCCGCATGATCTTTTAGGCTGAAATACCAGTGTCCTGAGTAAGGGTTAGAAAAATTTGATATTTCACCTTCTAACCAAACCATACCCAGAGAATGTTCTAGTAAGCTTCTAACTTCTTGGTTTAACTGACTTACATTAAGGATATTTCCGGCGATTTGCTTACGCTGCATGGGCTTGTTCTAAGTAGAATGTAAAATAATGTAAGAAAATAACATTTTTCAATTTACCTTGGCTAGCTTTATACCTATAATCCATCCGCAATATTTTACCCCTTTATTAACTGATTTAGGCGAATGTTGCTATGTTGAGAATTACCAAAGAAGCCTTAACCTTCGATGATGTACTACTACTTCCTGCTCACTCAGAAGTACTTCCTAATACCGCCAATTTGGCGACACGTCTAACCAAAGATATTACCTTAAGCATTCCTATGGTATCGGCTGCTATGGATACGGTAACCGAAGCGAACTTTGCTATCGCACTTGCCCAAGAAGGTGGTATTGGTTTTATTCACAAAAACATGAGCATTGAGCAGCAAGCTGCTGAAGTGCGCAGAGTGAAAAAGTTTGAAGCTGGGATGGTATTAGAGCCTATTACCGTGACGCCTGAGCTTACACTGGGTCAAATTGCCGAGTTACGTCAGATCCATGGTTTTGCTGGTTTCCCAGTGGTCACTGAATCGAACGATTTAGTTGGTATTGTGACTGGCCGCGACCTACGCTTCGAAACTGACTTGAATAAGACGGTTTCAGAAGTGATGACGCCAAAAGAACGCTTGGTTACCACCACTGATACATCTCGTGATGTTGTAGAAAAGTTGATGCATGAGCACCGCATCGAGAAAATGCTAGTGGTTGACGATAACTTTAAATTAACCGGCTTGATTACCGTAAAAGATTTTAAAAAGGCAGAACGTAAACCTAATGCTTGTAAAGACAGCTTTGGTCGTTTGCGCGTAGGTGCTGCGGTAGGAGCGGGCGAAGGTAATGAAGCTCGTATCGACGCCTTAGTTGAAGCGGGTGTGGATGTATTGCTTATCGACTCTTCACATGGTCACTCTCAAGGTGTATTAGATCGAATCAAAGCTACTCATAGCAAATACCCAGACCTACCTATTGTGGGCGGCAATGTGGCCACAGCTGCTGGTGCTTTAGCCTTAGCCGATGCGGGTGTGAGTGCGGTTAAAGTGGGTATTGGCCCAGGTTCTATTTGTACTACTCGTATTGTAACCGGTGTAGGCGTACCTCAAATTACCGCGGTAGCGGATGCCGTAGAAGCGTTGAAAGGCCGAGATATTCCAGTTATCGCCGATGGTGGTATTCGTTTCTCGGGTGACATCGCCAAGGCGTTGGTAGCCGGCGCTTCATGTGTGATGGTGGGTAGTATGTTTGCGGGTACTGAAGAAGCGCCCGGTGAAATTGAGCTATATCAGGGCCGTTCTTATAAGTCTTATCGTGGTATGGGCTCTTTAGGCGCTATGTCTCAGGGCTCATCGGATCGTTATTTCCAAACTGATAATGCCGCGGATAAGTTAGTGCCAGAAGGCATTGAAGGTCGAGTGGCTTATAAAGGTCCAGTAAAAGCGATTATCCATCAGCAAATGGGTGGCTTACGCTCATGTATGGGTTTAACCGGTTGTGCCACCATTAGCGAATTAAATACTAAAGCTGAGTTTGTACGCGTGACCAGTGCTGGTATGGGAGAGAGTCATGTTCATGATGTGACTATTACCAAGGAAGCACCTAACTACCGTATGGGCTAAGCCTAGCGAGTTTACTTTTACTAAGCGCCATTTTAGGCGCTTAGTTCCATCAGCCTATTTTTAAGTAAGTGATTATGAGCAAAGATATCCACGAACATCGTATTCTCATTTTAGATTTTGGATCGCAATACACCCAACTGATCGCCCGCCGTATTCGTGAAATTGGTGTTTATTGTGAGTTGTGGGGCTGGGATGTAGCTGAAGAAGACATTCGAGAATTTGCCCCCAACGGGATTATCTTAGCCGGTGGTCCAGAAAGCGTGACTGAAAATAATTCGCCACGAGCGCCTGAATATGTATTCCAAGCAGGAGTACCAGTATTAGGCATTTGTTACGGCATGCAAACCATGTCTGAGCAATTGGGTGGTGCGGTTATTCAAGGTGAAGGCGAGCGTGAATTTGGTTATGCGCAGGTAGAAGTGGTGGCTAAGTCACCATTATTTCAAGCGATTGAAGATGCCGTAGCCGCTAACGGTAATGCTTTGCTCGACGTGTGGATGAGCCATGGAGATAAGGTCTCGGCCATTCCTGAAGGATTCACTACCGTAGCTAAAACGCCAAGCTGTGCTTACGCGGCAATGATGAATGAAGAAAAGCACTTCTACGGCGTACAGTTTCACCCAGAGGTGACACATACTCGCCAAGGCCTGCGCATGTTAGAGCACTTTGTTAAAGACATTTGTGGCTGTGATACCTTGTGGACTTCGGAATCGATTATTGAAAATGCGATTGCTCAAATTAAACAGCAAGTGGGTGATGACGAAGTTATTCTTGGCCTAAGTGGTGGGGTTGACTCTTCGGTTGTGGCGATGCTTATTCAGCGAGCCATTGGTGACAAACTTACCTGTGTATTTGTTGATAACGGTTTACTTCGCTTAAACGAAGGCCAGCAAGTAATGGATATGTTTGGTAACCATTTTGGTTTGAACATTCTTCATATCAATGCGGAGCAGCGTTTCTTAGATGCCCTAGCGGGAGAAAGCGACCCTGAGAAGAAACGTAAAATTATTGGCCATGTGTTTATTGATGTCTTTGATGAAGAGTCGAAGAAATTGAAAAATGCCAAGTGGCTGGCTCAAGGTACCATTTACCCAGATGTGATTGAATCTGCTGGCGCTAAAACCGGTAAGGCTCATGTGATTAAATCTCACCATAACGTAGGTGGTTTACCTGACGACATGGAAATGGGCTTGGTTGAGCCGCTTAAAGAGCTGTTTAAAGATGAAGTGCGTAAAATTGGCTTAGAACTTGGCTTACCTTACGACATGTTATATCGCCATCCTTTCCCCGGACCAGGTCTAGGTGTTCGGGTACTGGGCGAAGTGAAGAAAGAGTACTGTGACTTACTACGCCGCGCCGATGCTATTTTCATTGAAGAATTGCATAAGGCTGAGCTTTACCACAAAGTGAGCCAAGCCTTTACCGTTTTCTTACCGGTTCGTTCGGTTGGGGTAATGGGCGATGCGCGTAAGTATGACTGGGTGGTATCATTGCGCGCGGTAGAAACTATCGACTTCATGACCGCGCATTGGGCACACCTACCTTATGATTTCTTAGGTAATGTGAGTAATCGCATCATCAATGAAATCGACGGGATCTCACGAGTGGTTTACGATATCTCAGGTAAGCCGCCAGCAACGATTGAGTGGGAGTAGGTTTAGTTGTAAACAACTAGCCTAGTCTTTATAAAACAAATGAAATGCCAGTCAGTTTTACTGACTGGCATTTTTTATGGCAATTTTGCTTCTTGGCTTGCAGGCACCAGCTCATCTAGAAAATCAACGTTAGTCCTAACTTCACGCAAATTGTGTGAAGGTTGTATCGTAAGCCTACGCAGTAGCAATAATGAAAAGAATGTTTAAGCCGAGTTTTGCATTTTAGAAGGCGTTATTAAAGGGGGGGACTGGCACTGAATAATTCGACTTTTAATCGCTGACGACTGCGGCGAGCATAAATATTCGCCCGATTAAGTATTTAAAGATTGCTGCTATTGGCCTAGCAGTGCTTGCAGACACCGAATGAAAAACTCGCTAGCGCGTTAACAAACGACACCAAGTATGGCGTAGGTTTTATCAAGGATGTAGATAAGCATGAAGTGCTGGATATGGTGGTTTCGCTAGACTGAGCCAATGGCAGTGAAATTTTTCACGATGCTGTTGTTAAAATGGGAGATTAGCCTAGCGGCAAGGTGTAACCATATGCTTTAACAACGGCTGTGTCGATTTGCCGTTATTAGAACATGCGGATCGTTGAAAGCTAATGTTTTATTTAGCGGGTTTGTTATTTTGTTGGCGTGAATGTTGAAACCAAAAACGATGTCGACCAGTTGAACGAGACATAAGTGTCCTTATAATTATTTTTTATTAAGTAGAGTTTAGATGTTTTACTTGTTAGTAAGTGACAGCTAACACTAGCAAGAAACAGCCAATTTAAATGTGCTGTTGATCGAAGTGATTGTATAAATAAGTGAAGAAATGCGGGAGGTGACGTAAATGCTAGGCAGCATTTACGCCGATGCCATACTTATATAGCTTGTACGTTGGCAGCTTGAGGTCCTTTCTGACCTTGTTCTACTTCAAACGATACTTTTTGGCCTTCATTGAGGGTTTTAAAACCTTCTGAGGCAATTGCGCGGAAATGTACGAATACGTCAGCGCCGCCGTTGTCTTGAGTGATAAAACCAAAACCTTTGTCTTCGTTAAACCATTTTACTGAGCCAGTTGTTTTATTAGACATGTGTTGTCCCTTAATATTTTAAAAATTCATAAAGTAATCGCAAGTAATGCGAGCGCTGAAACTGAATTATTGAATGTGACGATAAGCTAAGGAAAAACTGAGGATAACAACCGTAACGAAGAAATTCTGAGGTTTACATTTACTTGATGGTTCACTAATAACTCTGAATAGCAGAGCGAGTTAGATAGTACCTGAGTTTGCCACATTGTAAAGCGTTATTTAAATTTTTAAAAAATAAGTTATTTTTTATGGCGGTGGTGACTGGTTTTTTGCCACTGCTATTGCGTATAGAGTGCTTTGATTTAATTGAATAAAATGTTGGCGGTCGCGCGCTGTTTTAGAGGGTGCTGACAGAAGCAAGGGGATTAGTTTACCCCTTCACCTGAGGTGCAAAGACCGCAAGTGAAGGATTGATTTGGCTTTACACTGCGGCAGCTTGGGCCACTTCGATGTAAATTTTACGTAGCTTTTGCGCTATTGGCCCCGGTTTCCCATCGCCTATTGGCTTGCCGTCAATCTCTATCACTGGCCAGACAAAGGTGGTGGCTGAGCTAACAAAGGCCTCTTGGGCTGCGTAAGCTTCTTCTATGGTGAAGTTACGCTCTTCCACTTCGAGCTGAGCATCTTCGGCGAGTTGTAACAAGCTAGCGCGAGTAATACCGTGCAGGATGTCATTGCTTAAAGGCCGGGTGATAATTTTACCTTGCTCGGTGACGATGTAAGCATTGTTGGAGCTTCCTTCAGTGACATAGCCGTCTTCAATTAACCAAGCATCGCTGGCTCCAGCTGCTAGCGCTGCTTGTTTGGCCAGACAGGGGGCAAGCAGACCCACGGTTTTGATGTCGCGGCGCTTCCAACGAATGTCGGGAATCGAAATAACTTTCATGCCTTTAGCGGCTTTAGGGCAGTCGATTAAGGACCGAGATTGGGTGAACAATACCAGAGTGGGAGTGGTGTTCGCTGGGAACGCAAAATCGCGGTCACCGGCATTGCCACGGCTAAGTTGCAAGTAAATACCCCCTTCGCTTAAGCCATTTTGTTTGATGAGCTCGCGTTGGATCTCGGTAAGCTGCTCGCCACTTACAGGCAAAGTGAGTTCGAGTTCGGCGCATGAGCGCTCTAAGCGGGCTAAGTGGCCGGCATTATCGATGAGCTTACCGTCGAGTACTGCGGTGACCTCGTAGACCGCATCTGAGAATAAAAAACCACGGTCAAATACCGACACTGTTGCTTCTGATTCGGGAAGGTAGTTCCCATTTACATACACGATACGTTGCATGATGATTTCCTCTTAGCCCCACAGCTGCGCTGTGAAAGGCAACATCTGATTATTATTAAATTCAAAACCATGTTCGATGTCTTCACTGAGTAACAGCGGGCCATCAAGATCAACAATTTCACAGCCTTGAGCCACCACAAACGCGGGTGCCATGCTGAGCGAGCTGGAGAGCATGCAACCTACCATAATTTGCAGCCCTGCTTGTTTGGCTTGTTCCTTTAAGGCTAGGGCTTCGGTTAAACCGCCGGTTTTATCGGTTTTAATGTTGATCATGTCGTACTTGCCAATGATGCTGGGTAAACTGGCGCGGTCATGGCATGACTCGTCGGCACAAATTGGGATGGGGCGAGCCAAGCTTCTAAGCGCCTCATCATCATCGGCCGGGAAGGGCTGTTCGATCATGGCTACATCTAACTTAATTAATTCGGGGATCAGTGAGTTATAAAGATCTACCGTCCAGGCCTCGTTAGCATCAAGAATGATCTTGGCGTTAGGCGCGCCTTGGCGAACAGCGGCGACCCGTTGTAAGTCTTCTGTTCCCCCCAGTTTTAGCTTAAGCAGCGGACGAAAGGCGTTGTCGCTGGCCGCTTGTTGCATTTTAGCTGGTGTATCCAAAGACAAGGTATAGGCGGTGGTGAGAGCGGCGGGTTTAGTCGCCACTTGTTGCCAAATCGACATGCCAGATAACTTGCACTCTAGATCCCACAGGGCACAATCTGCAGCATTGCGTGCAGCACCAGAAGGTAGCAACAGCTGTAGCTCTTGGCGGGATATGCCTTCGCGTAGGCGCGGTAAGATCCCTTCCAGTTCAGCCATTACGCTTTCTATCGACTCTTGATAGCGAGCATAGGGCACACATTCGCCACGGCCAATCTTGCCTTGATCTTCTATTTCAACGATGACGGTATCCGCCTGAGTTTTACTCCCACGAGAAATAGTGAAATGTCCGCGAATTGGCCAACTTTGGTTAGATAAACTTACCTTCATTATAGTTCCGCCAATGCTTCAACAATGCGGCCCACGCCTTGGCGGAATGGATCAACAACCGGTAGACCGAACTTTGCCTCAAGTTGAGCCATATACTCCAGCGCTTGTTGTTCTTCTAACTGAGAGGTGTTTACTGAAATGCCCACAAATTGCACCTTGGGGTTGGTCAAGCTGGCGGTAGCCAAGTTTGCCTGCATGCAAGTCTCGATATCAGGTAGAGAGTAGTCGGGTACGCCGCGCATATGGCTGCGGGTAGGCTCATGACACAATACCAAGGCATCGGCTTGTGAGCCGTGAATTAAACCGGTGGTTACCCCAGCAAATGAAGGGTGAAATAAGGAACCTTGACCTTCAATAATATCCCAGTGGTCGTCACTATTGGCTGGCGCGATGGTTTCAATGGCTCCGGCGATAAAGTCGGCTACCACACAGTCGGCGCTGACCCCTTCGCCACAGATCAAAATGCCAGTTTGTCCGGTGGCTCTGAAATCAGCATCCAGACCTTGTTTCTGCGCTTCTTTTTCAATGGCTAATGAGGTGTACATTTTGCCGACTGAGCAATCTGTTCCCACGGTGAGCAGGCGTTTACCGGAGCGTTTTTTACCATTGGCAACCGGATAGCTTTGGCTTGGGTAGCGTACATCGAACAACTGACGACCATGCTTTTCTGCGCATGCAACCAATTCGGGAATGTCGTTGAGTTTATTATGCAGGCCCGCCGCAATATCAAGGCCCGATTCTAACGCTTCAATTAGTACGCTAATCCATTCATTAGAGATGATGCCGCCTCGGTTGGCGACGCCAATCACTAAGGTTCTTGCTCCTGCTTGTGCTGCCTCGGCAATTGAGAGATCGGCTAAGCCGCAATCGGCATTGCAAGCTGGCAAGCGAAATTGACCCACGCAATACTCGGGATGCCAGGTTTTGATGCCTTGGGCAACCTTTGCCGCGAGTTGATCGGCAGCATCGCCTAGAAACAATAGATAAGGTTTTTTCAGTTCCATTACTTTTTACTCCGTAAAAGGTGTTGCTGGTGATCATTGGTTTGGTTTCAGCAGCATCGTTGTCCTTGTTGATTGTTATAAGACCTTTAGCAAAAAGCATGACAAAGTTTCGTATCTAGTTGGCTTTATGGTTAAAAATACTTTAGTTCGACTGGTAAATTTGGCTGTTGCTAGGCAAATTAAGCCATTTTTGATGCAGTTGGTGTATTTACAAAGTGCTGTTTTTTTTAGTTTGTTTGGGTTTTAATTTTATGGTGAATTTTACTCCCAGAACAATTTATCAATAGTGATGGAAAGCTGGATTTATATAATATTGGATTATTGGTGGTTGCTTAGTTAGATGCTCTGCAAGTTTTTCTGCTGATTTTATTTTCCATGTTTAATTTTTTATTGCAGTCTTTATCGGATGACCCGATTTTTTTTGTAAACAATGCCACTTATTGCACCTATTTGGGATTTTGTTGGTGTTTTTGCACGAAATTGGTGCTTACTCGACTGCGGATTTAAGCATTACCAGCAACTATGGTTAGTGTTAATAAAATGTATCGCCATGTTTCAACGAACTTATTGTCTATAGAGCTAACTTTTAAAACAAATCTTTTCTAGTGTTTTATTCTTTATGTTGTGCTTGTTTTTGGATTGTTGTGCTGTTTGGTTTTGAGTGGCTATGTGTTACAACCCTTTAACATTTGTTGGTTTGTTGCGCGCTCAAGGCAACGATAACCGTCATTTGTTAATGCTTTGGGGAAACTTGGTCTGCTACTTGCTTTGAGTCATTTTAGTTAGTTAATCAAATTTATTTATGGAGAAACAAAAAATGGACTTTATCTCTGGGCTGATTGGCCAGTTGAATGGCATCGTGTGGGGTGTACCGATGCTGGTATTAATTTTAGGGGTCGGGATATTTCTCACCGTAGGTCTAAAGTTTATGCCAATTCTAAACATTGGTCCGGCTTTTAAACTTATGTGGGATGGCAGAGGAGCAAGTGGGAAAGGAGAGATTCCGCCTTTTCAAGCTCTTATGACCGCTATGTCTGCAACCGTGGGTACCGGGAATATTGCAGGTGTGGCAACAGCGGTTTTCATTGGTGGTCCGGGCGCACTATTTTGGATGTGGATGACCGCCCTATTGGGGATGGCCACTAAGTATGCTGAAGCAGTATTAGCGGTGAACTATCGCGAGAAAGATGAGAATGGCGCCTATGTGGGTGGCCCTATGTATTACATTAAAAATGGTATGGGCCAAAAGTGGGCTTGGTTAGGTACCTTATTTGCAATATTTGGTGCGGTAGCTTGTTTTGGTATTGGCAATGCGGTGCAGTCAAACTCGATTGCCCAGGTGCTATATTCTAACTTCTCTTTTTCCCCTTTAATTGTCGGTCTTATCATCATGCTCCTCGCTGGTGGCGTGATCCTTGGTGGCTTGAAGCGAGTGGGCAAGTTTGCTGGCGCCTTGGTGCCGGTGATGGCACTGGCTTATATCGTATGTGGCTTGATCATATTGCTGATGAACCTTAGCGAAATTGGTCCGGCGATAATGACGATACTGCAACATGCGTTCTCGCCGGCTTCGGCTCAAGGTGGTTTTGCTGGCGCAACGGTTTGGATGGCAATCCGTTTTGGAGTAGCGCGTGGCGTCTTTTCCAACGAAGCAGGTTTGGGGTCTGCACCGATTGCTCATGCTAGCGCGCAAACAGATGAGCCGGTTCGCCAGGGTTTGATCGCCATGTTAGGTACTTTTCTCGATACCTTAGTGATTTGTAGTATTACTGGGTTGGTGATTGTGATTTCTGGTGCTTGGACTGACGGTGCCTCAGGAGCGGCATTAACCTCTGCAGCCTTTGACCAAGTTTTCCCCGGCTTCGGTGGTTACTTGGTGGCGATTAGCTTGGCGGTATTTGCTTTTACTACCATCGTGGGATGGTCTGTCTATGGCGAGCGTTGTGCCGAATACTTGTTTGGCGCAAAAGCGGTACTGCCATTTCGTTTGCTATTTATTGTTGCCTTGCCGGTGGGCGCCATCATGGAATTAGATTTTGTGTGGTTGCTAGGTGATACCCTTAACGCGTTGATGGCGGTGCCAAACTTAATTGCTTTGGCGGTATTAAGTCCGGTGGTATTTAAGTTAACCAAGCGTTACTTTGGTCAGCAGCAAGCGCTTGATGATGCGGCCACTGAATCTTAATGGATTGGTCCAGCTTTAGCTGGCCGAGTTGTTAACTCGGTCAGCTGCTATCTTCAGTTTTCCCATTAAGGAGGAAGGATGTTCACTGCAGAAGCTGTGATCGATCTACAGGCTTTACAACATAATTACCAGATCTTGAAACAGCATTGTCCAGAGCAACGGTTAGTTGCGGTTATTAAAGGAGATGCTTACGGCCATGGTGCGCTGCGAGTGGCTCAAACCTTAAGCACTGCAGATATGTTTGCTGTGGCTCGCATTGAGGAAGCATTAGAGTTACGAGCAGCGGGTATCGAGACGCCCATTTTGTTATTGGAGGGCTGTTTTTGCCTTGAAGATTTAATACTTGCTGCGGAACAGCGCTTTCATACGGTGATCCACAGTGACTTTCAATTACAACAGTTTACTTCGGCGCGCCTACCCAAACCGATGCGGGTTTGGCTTAAGTTAGATACCGGAATGCATCGAGTGGGCATAGAGCGAGCACAATTTTCTGAGTTTGTGCAGCGGCTACAGAGCTCAGCCAACCTTGCTGGAGAGCTGGGTTTCATGAGCCATTTAAGTTGTGCCGACGATTTACAGTCGAACACGACCCGCCAGCAGATTGCCTTGTTTGAAGATTTAACCAAGGATTATAGCGGGCCCAAAACACTGGCTAACTCTGCCGGCGCGTTATTTTGGCCAGATGCCCAGTATGACTACGTTCGAGCTGGGATTTCGCTGTATGGCATTTCGCCCAGCGAGCACTCGATAGGCCAACAGCATCAGTTAAAACCAGTAATGAGTTTAAAGTCGAAATTGATTTCGGTGCGCCATCATCGCAAAGGTGAACCGATTGGTTACGGTGAAATTTGGCGTGCCAGTGAAGATACTCTGATAGGTGTGGTCGCCATGGGTTACGGTGACGGTTATCCACGGTCGGCGCCTGCGGGCACTCCAGTTCATATTAATGATCGGATTGTTCCTATTGTTGGTAGGGTGTCGATGGACATGCTAACGGTTGATTTAGGCGCGGATGCTAGCGATAAAGTGGGTGATAGCGTTGAGCTTTGGGGCCGGCAATTACCTATTGAAAGAGTTGCTCAAGCCATTGATACCATTCCCTATGAGTTATGCATTAAGTTGACTAGGCGGGTTGCCAAGACGTTGGCTTCGTGAAGCTCGGCCTAGCTTACTTGTTTCTGACACTAGAAAACGAAGCGGCCTGAAGATAACTAGGTTATTCAATGTCTTATTAGCGGTGACTGGTTTAGCCTGTGTTGAATCCGCTGAGTGTGAATGACATGCCACGCGCATGAGTGATATCCCAGCGGTTCGGTAAGGTATGAAGCTGTAAGTAAGCCGACTTACCTGAGTACCTAGCAGAGTGGGTGGAGTGGGGATATTGCGAGAAGGTTGTTGTTTTTCATTGATATCCAGCTGGAACTCATTTCTACAAAGAATAAACAAAGGCGCCAATGGCGCCTTTGTTATTTAAGCCCGAAACTTCCTTCACAGTTTAACTACTGCTTGGCTAAAATTTGCTCGATGGACTCGAGCTCTTGCTCACTAAACGACAAATTATCTACCGCTTTAACGTTGTCAATCAGTTGCTGAGGCGAGCTGGCACCAATCAATACAGAACTTACCTCGGGCTTTTCTAAGATCCATGCCAAAGCCATCTGTGACAAGCTTTGGCCTCGTTGCTGGGCTAAGCTATGCAGCTGTTTTATTTGGGTCAAGTGCTCATTGACGCTGTCTTGCTGTAAGTAGGACTTGCTGTTGGCCGCGCGTGAGTCCTTGGGAATGCCATTGAGGTAACGTTCACTCAACAAGCCTTGAGCAAGAGGAGAGAAGGTGATAAGGCCGACTCCTTTGTCATCGAGTAAGGGCATCAGTTGTTGCTCCGCAGCGCGGTCAAACATGGAATAGCGCACCTGATGGATTAGGCAGGGCGTACCTAGTTCATTAAATAGATTTAAAGCTTGTCGGGTTTGTTTGGCACTGTAATTAGAAATGCCAACATATAAGGCCTTGCCTTGACGCACAATGCTGTCCAAGGCTCCAACGGTTTCTTCTATTGGCGTTTCATCATCTGGGCAATGGTGATAGAACAAGTCCACATAATCTAAACCCATTCGTTTTAAGGATTGGTTAAGGCTGGATATCAAATATTTTCTAGAACCGCCCACACCATAAGGGCCTGGCCACATGTCGTAGCCCGCTTTAGAAGAGATAAACAACTCATCACGATGCTGCGAGAAGTCCATAGTCATTAGCCGTCCAAAGGTGCTTTCTGCTGAGCCATATGGAGGACCGTAATTGTTAGCTAAATCGAAATGAGTGATGCCTAGGTCAAAGGCGGTGCGCAACATAGCGCGGGCGTTACTGAAATTATCGTGTTCTCCAAAATTATGCCAAAGGCCTAAAGATAAAGAAGGAAGCTGAACCCCGCTGTTGCCGACACGACGATAAGGCATGTTGTTATAGCGCTGAGTATTGGCCTGATAGGGAAGCACTGGCGCATGGTCATTGATTTTCATAAATACACCTGTAGAAAGAAATCCTTGTTAGTTTACGTTTTATCAGTTTATCGGTGTAGCGATTCGTTGTCGCTAGCATTAGCCTTGTGATTAAACCCTCAAAGTGCTTGGCTTAAGCGCTGTCCATTTCATGGCGGTGGATTGTTAGGTTAATAGTAAGGGGTAAAGCTCGATTGGCGCGGCTATCAACATAAACGGTGATGAGAATAAAAGGGCTTGAGCGATAGGGATATTTAGTGAGCCGGATCAAAGATTAATTTTTTTAATGATTACTGAAGTTGTGTTTACTTAAGCCAAAGTTGGCTTTAGTTGCTTATATTTCTGAAATATAGGCAAAAAAAAGCCACTGCGTAAGGCAGTGGCTTAAAATTCTTTTTGACAGACAGGGTCAAAATAAGAAACAGGGAAGTCAGCAAATAGGCTGACAAATGCAAACACAACATAGCAATCACAGCCACTACAAATCCGGTAACGACTTGAAGAGGCCTGACATAACACCTTGATCTTAGGTGCTGTGTCAGACCCCTTCAGCTGATTGCGGGGGCATAATAAGCTTCAACTAGCCGTGCAACAACAGATAATTTATAATGCCCATAGATTAGAAAAACTTATCCGTTAACAGGGTGTGAATATGGCGCGTCGTTTGCCTCCATTAAATGCATTAAAAGCCTTTGAAGCGGCAGCTAGGCATTTGAGCTTTACTCGTGCAGCCGAAGAGTTGTTTGTGACTCAGGCGGCAGTAAGTCATCAGATTAAAGCCCTAGAAGAGTTTCTAGGTTTAAAGCTTTTTCGTAGAAAAAACAGAGCATTACTTTTAACTGAGGAAGGCCAAGGCTACTTCTTAGACATCAAAGACATTTTTATTTCCTTGACTGAGGCGACAGATCGTTTGTTGGCAAGGGGGGCAAAAGGAACCATTACTGTCAGCTTGCAGCCCAGTTTTGCTATTCAGTGGTTGGTACCGCGTTTATCTCAGTTTAGTGAGCTACATCCCGATATTGATGTACGCATTAAAGCAGTTGACCTCTATGAAGGCTCCTTAACCGAAGACGTAGACGTAGCCATTTATTATGGCCGGGGTAATTGGTCTGGTTTGCGCGCAGATAAACTGCATACCGAATATTTGTTGCCGGTTTGCTCACCAAGCTTGTTGGTGGGAGAAAAGGCCCTAACCAAACCAGAAGATTTGCAATATCACACGCTGCTGCATGATACCGCCAGACGTGATTGGAAAGCATGGTTTAAATTGGTGGGTTTGCGCCAAATGAACGTGAATCATGGCCCGATCTTTTCACACTCCACCATGGTATTGCAGGCTGCGGTTTATGGGCAAGGGGTGGCATTAGGGCATAGTGTTTTGGCTAAGCCCGAAATTGAAGCAGGGCGCTTAGTGTGTCCCTTTGAACAAGTATTACTGAGTAAAAACGCCTATTACATGGTGTGTAAACCCAGTCAAGCTGAGCAAGGTAAGCTGGTGGCGTTTCGCGAGTGGATGATTTCGCTGGTTGAACAAGAGCAGCAAGAGTTTGTCCATGAAGGTCTAGTAGAGATTGAATAGCATGAGTAATAAGAGGGTTTCGGCACTACCTATGGCATTGGCGTTATCGGGTGCCTTTGCAGTGATGATGGGGGCCGGGGCTGCCCATGGATTAAGCCGTATTTTGGGTGAAAGCCAATTATCTTGGGTGGAAACGGCAGTACTTTATCAGCTATTTCACCTCGTCGCCGCATTAAGTGTGTTTGAAAAACGTCGTCTAACTGCCTGGTTGTGGCTGGTGGGAGGCTGGTTGTTTGCGGGTAGCTTGTATTGCTTAGCATTTTTTGGCTCAAAAGTGTTTGGGCCAATAACGCCAATTGGCGGAGTGGTAATGATCATTGGCTGGTTAAGTTTGGCTTGGCCAATAAAGAGTAAAATAGATGAGTAGTGTGATTCTATATTGTCGCTCTGGCTTTGAGAGTGATTGCGCCGCGGAAATTCAATTTCATGCCGAGCAACTGGCTTACTTTGGTTATGCCAAAGCGGTAGCCGACAGTGGATTTGTCGAATTTAACTGTTATATCAGTGAGCATACACAAGCGCTGTATCAGGCTATTGATTTTCGTCAGTTGGTATTTGCTCGACATTGGTTTTTAGCACTTGAAGAATTGCAGTTAGATGAAAATAATCGAATTGCATCTATTTTGGCCCTTGAACAACAACTGCCAAAGTGTGGCAGTTTGCGTTTAGAGTACCCAGATACTAACGAAGGCAAGGCGCTGTCTAGCTTTTGTAAAAAGTTTTCGCGTCCTTTAGAGAAGGCCCTAATAAAACATCATTGGTTAACCGCCAAAGCTAATCTTAAGCTGCCGGCTATGCAGTTATTTTTTACCAGCGGTACACACTGTTGGCTTGGGTACGCTGATACGCGTAATGGTAATCCCCAGCACAATGGCATACTGCGGTTAAAGTTTCCGTCGCAAGCGCCTAGCCGTTCTACTTTAAAACTCGACGAAGCGTTTATGGTATTGCTGAATCAGCAGGAGCGAGAGCAGTACTTAGTTAATGGCCAGCATGCGGTTGACTTAGGTGCCTGCCCAGGAGGATGGACTTATCAATTAGTACGGCGAAATATGTTTGTGGCAGCGATTGATAATGGCCCGATGGCGCCATCGTTAATGGAGACTGGGCAGGTGCAGCACCATCGAGAAGATGGTTTTAAATATCAACCAGAACGAAGTAATGTCAGTTGGTTGGTCTGTGACATGGTGGAGCGCCCTGCAAAGGTCACTAAGTTAATGTTGAAATGGTTGGCTAACGGCTGGTGTCAATATGCGATGTTCAATTTGAAATTGCCTATGAAACAGCGTTTTAATGAAGTACAGCAAGATTTAACCCTGTTACGTGAAGGCTTGGCAGAACTAGGCTTAGAGCACGAAGTCAGAGCTAAGCACTTGTATCATGACAGAGAAGAGGTCACGGTATTTGCTCGACTGATTTAAGCTGAGATGAAACTAAAAAAGCAGCATTTACTACGCTGCTTTTTGTTGAGATTAGTGGGACTTAGCTTTTATAGTCGGTCTAAAATCGCTTGGGTAAATTCTTTAGTGCCGGCACTACCACCTAAATCACGGGTGGTTCTGTCACCACTGGCAATAACATCCTTCACTGCATTTAAGATTTTCTCAGCTTTATCGTCCATACCCAAATATTCCAGCATTTGAATACTGGCGAGGATCACCGAGGTTGGGTTAGCAATGTCTTGGCCTGCAATATCCGGTGCGCTACCGTGTACTGCTTCGAATATTGCCGCCCGTTCACCGATATTAGCGCCTGGCGCCATACCTAGGCCTCCTACTAGACCTGCACATAAGTCAGACAGAATGTCACCGAATAGGTTAGTGGTGACCATTACATCAAAGCGCTCAGGATACATGACCAAATTCATGCAGGCTGCATCAACGATCATTTCTTCTGATTCGATGTCGGGGTAGAGCTTAGCCACTTCGCGAGCCACTTCAAGGAATAAACCTGATGTGGATTTCATGATGTTAGCTTTATGTACAGCGGTCACTTTTTTGCGACCTTCTCGACGGGCCAGTTCATAGGCAAATTTTACAATTCGCTTAGCACCATCTCTGGTGATCACACTCATTGCTTCGGCGCTGTTGCCATCTTCACTGCGTTTTTGGCCTATACCAGAGTACATGCCTTCAGTATTCTCGCGAACCGTAATGATATCGACATTTTCGTAGCGAGCTTTGGTTCCCACAAAAGAGCGAACGGGTCGCAGGTTAGCGTAAAGATCAAAATGCTTACGCATGGAAACGTTAATCGAAGTAAAACCGGTACCAACAGGTGTGGTCAGTGGGCCTTTAAGCGCGATACCATTTTGTTCTATTAGTTGGAGTGACTTTTCTGGCAATAGACTGCCATCACTTTCTAGGGCGGCTAGCCCTGCGTTGGCGTAATCATACTCGAACCCACAACCGGCTTTATCCATGATCGCGATTGCACTTTCGATAATACTAGGTCCAATACCATCTCCAGGTATGACGGTGATTCGTCTCGTTGACATATATCTTCCTAATTCGTAGGCATTCTTATTATCGGGGGAGGAGGTAACACTCCGTGTTAATACCCAAATATCAGGTGTTTGGGCAACAGCTAGTTTACAATTTTTTAACGCTATACTCAAAGTTAAATAGCTAAGACTTAGGTCTTAGTTGTTAAGATATAACAGAGCTTAGGCCTTTGTGGAAAGGCTTTTCCCTATTTTAGCAAGGGACGGCTGTTGGTTGATTCAATCTTGCTGATAGCGTAACTGCTTTAACGAAAAACCTAGTTTTAAATCGGTTCTCAACTTAAGAAGACGCTGAGCCTGTTGTAGTTGTTGGTGATTCTTTTGTACTTTTTTTGCGAGTTTTTGTGGCTGAGGCTCATCTAATATCGCCTGTACATTAGGATATTGTGAGAGAAGCTGTTGAGCACTTTTGGCCCCAATACCGCTTACTCCTGTTACATTGACGCTGCTGTTTCCCACTAAGGCCCAATAATCGTTGAGTTGGTTGATTTGGATACCGAGTTTGTCTTCTACTTCTGAGATGGTGATGTACTCCCTTCGGAAGTAGTCGTAAAGGTGAACCCCTTGGTTGAGTAAGGAATAGTAGCCTCGGTCGGTAGACACAATACTCACCGGATAATTGGCTGCGGCCGCTTTACTGGCTAGGGTGGCACAAATATCGTCGGCCTCGTGTTCAGGTGCCGAAATTGAGTCAATGCCAATATCGAGTAATAGATCTTTTAGTTGCTCTAGTTGCTCGGCTAACTCCTGGGGCATGGGCGAGCGGTTTTGTTTGTATGAGGGAGCGATTTGTTCTCGCCACGCAGAGCGCTCGCCATCAAATACAGCGATAATATGACTGGGTTGCAGAGATGTGGTTATCCGCCTACAGGCACTTCTTAGCGCCTGCTCGGTGGCTGCCGCTAATGATGAGCTTGCTGCTCGTTGCTGTTGAACGGCAAAAAGTCGGCGGATCAAATTAAGGGCATCAATGATGACTAATTGTTTGTTATTTTGTTGAGCAGCCATTTTTACCAAATTTGCCTATTTTATAGCAGGGTTCATAGTGGCTTCCGGGCAACTTCATTCGGTGCTGTGAGACAAAATCTTCTAATAGTTTGTCTAACATCTTCATTATTTTAGGGTCGCCATCGATAACAAAAGGTCCATTTTGTTCAATTTGTTTTATCCCTTCTTCTTTTACATTTCCGCTAACAATGGCAGAAAAAGCTCGGCGTAGATTAGCCGCTAGATCTTGTGGTGCTTGATCGTAATGAAGGTTGAGCTTTTCTACATTCTCGTGCAAAGGTTCAAATGGGTGTTGAAAATCCCCATCTATTTTTAAACTCCAGTTAAACGAATAAGCGTCTCCAATGGCGCGGCGGTAGTCTTTTACCTTTGGCATCATCTGTTTAATGGTTTGTGCGGCTCTAGCAGCGTCATCAATGATAATTTGATAATGTTGTTGGGCTTCATGTCCCAGAGTTGCACCAATAAAATCGTCGATACTCTTAAAGTACTGCTCACTAGACTTAGGACCTGTTAGCACAATCGGTAGAGGCTGGCGTGCATTTTCTGGGTGAAGCATTATGCCCAATACATATAAGAGCTCTTCGGCGGTGCCTGCTCCACCGGGGAAAATAACAATGGCGTGGCCGATTCTGACAAAGGCTTCAAGGCGTTTTTCAATGTCGGGCAAAATAATTAATTCATTGACAATAGGGTTGGGCGGTTCAGCGGCAATGATACTGGGTTCGGTTAGACCGATGTAACGCCCATCATTTACCCGTTGTTTGGCATGACCAACCGCTGCGCCTTTCATGGGGCCTTCCATTGCCCCTGGCCCACAGCCGGTGCAAATATTCAGCTCACGTAAACCTAACTGACTACCCACTTCGCGAGTATATTGATATTCCTCGTCGTTAATTGAGTGCCCCCCCCAACATACCACTAAATTGGGTTCCGTTCCGGGGTGAATTACCCGAGCGTTACGTAAGATAGAAAAGACTAGGTTAGTGATATGGGATGATTGGTTAAGGTCTAAGTTAACTTGTTCTTTAATTTCGTTAGACACATAAACAATATCGCGTAAAACGCTGAATAAGTGTTCTTGAATACCGCGGATTAACTCTCCGTCGACAAAGGCATCTTCAGGCGCATTAGCCAGCTCTAATTTTACGCCCCGCTCACGGCTGAGAACATTGATTTCAAAGTCTTTATAGCGTTCTAGTATTTCACGGCTACTGTCTGTTTTACTGCCCGAGTTTAGTACCGCTAGGCTGCAATTGCGATACAACAAATAGATATCTTCTGAGGCGGCTTGGGTGAGTTGATTGACTTCGAGTCTCGACAGCAAATTCATGCTACCGACGGGATTGATATGGGTAATCATTAACACCTCACGACTTATTGTGTAATTTTATATTTACAGTATAGCGCGAGGTGTTTGATTTTGGGCGGTTATTTTCAGTAAATTAGAAACTAACTAGCTGATTATATTAACTTTGTCTCGGCCGCTGCTTTTAGACTCGTACAAGGCCTGGTCGGCACGTTCAAATGCATCAAGCGGTTTATCATTTTCTTTAAATAAGGTTGCACCGATGGAAACGGTGACCGTTACTTGTTGATCTTTGAATCTAAATGGAAGCGCTTTGATTTGTTCGCGAATATTATCTAAAGGCACCATTACCGCATCGGGTGATATATTAGGCATGAGTAATACGAACTCTTCGCCGCCGAAACGTGCCAGAAAATCGGTATCGCGCAGGTTGTTTTGTAGCGCCCGAGCGATAACTTTCAAAGCCTTATCACCAGCCATATGGCCAAACTTATCATTAATTGACTTAAAGTGGTCAATATCAATGATGGCCATACCTAAGTTGTAGCCATAGCGCTTCCAACGTTTGTATTCCAATTCTAAGCGTTCATCTAAAGCAGCACGGTTGTAGACTTGAGTGAGGCTATCGATAAACAACTTATGTTTATGGGCATTGAGGCGCTTTTTGTACTCATTGGTTTCTTCGCGCACTAGGCGCAGTTTTAGCTCTACCTTGCTTAACTCATCGAGTAATTCGCTGGTGCGTTGCTCAAGTTGCTCTTTTTCTTTGAAGACATCGGCAATTTGGATTAGGCGATTCTGTATAGAGTTTTTTAGGCTCTCTAAGTTGTCACTGGAGCGAACTTCCGCCCCCAGCTCTAGAATGCGTGTTTTTAATTGGCCGTCATTATGTCGTTGGTCTTTATGAATTAATTTAGATTGGTGTAGAGAATCGCTGAATTTATCGTGAACCCCTTCCAAACTTTCGTTAAGAGAATATAAAAATTCTTGTGAGGCTTTACGCTCTTCTCGGCTGCCTTCAATCACCAGCTGAATGACTTTAATACATAAATTAGGTAGATCTTCAGGCTCTATGCCAACCAGCAGCTCAGAACGTATTTGAGCGAGTTGAGTGCCTACGTCACCAGCATAATCTAATTCGGTAATTAGACGCTGTAGGTCATCGCAGATCCGCTTGTGTAAACGGCTGTCTAGAACGCTCTCTTTCGGCTTTAAGGCTGCGACATTTTCTGAACTGGGTGCGCCCCCTACTATGGGTTTGTTAATCAGCGCTTGATAATAATAGTTTAGTAATTGCTCTAGCCGCTGTTGATTGTCTGTATGAGAGTAGGAAGGGGGATGATCTAAAAAATCGGTGAGTTTTCGGCGTAATTGTGGCGGCAAACCATTGATACGTTTTAGCGATTCCCCTGACGTTTTAATAATTCGCTGATTGTGAGCAAGTAGCTTTTTTAAGGTTTCACTATGTTGTTTAAACAGCCCATCCAAGTCGTGTTGGTACTGGGAAATTACCGAGAGATCGGAATTAGTTTCAACTTCTTTTACTAGCTTGTCTAATTTTTGGTCAAGCTGTTCATCTATGCCATAACAAATTTTTGATAGGCGAGAAATGAGCTGGCTTATCGCTTTATTTTCCATTCTAACCTTTGCTTCTTGGTTTGAAGGATCGTTGTTGGAGCTATTTATTTCGTTTCTCACCAACGCAAGTCGCTTCTTAATAGTGATGATGTCGCTCATCGTTTAAACCAATACTTCCTAGCGTGCCAAATATTAACTGAATTTAGCATAACATTAGTCGTTAGGTAACTACAGTCCCTTGCTTTTAGGGCATTTGTTTTCTTTTATGTGTTCGTTTTTGTTTACCAACTTATCAAACTCTTGTCAGCTGAGGCATTCACCTTAACTAAACCCTTGGCAATGGCTTGCTTTATATCTTGAGTGATATCACTGCAGAAAAATGCAGCGTGAGAGCCACTCATTGCGCTCAGTTCTAGCCACTGACTCTGTTGGGTTTGGGCGCACAGTTGTTGTGCTCCTTCTAGGGCAAGCCATACAACCTCAATCATTCCTTTATCGTCAATGGCGTCTTCAGCTTTAACTAAAAATGGCTGACTACAGCAGCCAATGGCCATGGATAACTCAATTTGTTGTCTATCGGCTGACATCTTTGCACAAGCTACTAATTGTTGGCATAGCTGATAAGGGGAAGTGTTAGCTTGGTCAATACATAAGATTAATTGTTTGTCATTGATATGACCTAGCTGGTAATTCCCTTCTAAATTTTCTTTTAAATCGCTAATTAGGCAAGTGAGCAAATTGCGTTGAGTTTGAAAGCCTAGCGTTTGATGACTGGCTAAACCAAGGTGTTCAATTGACAGAATGGCAAGGGTTCGCGAATGTGGAGCCTTATGTTGTGAGCCACGCAAACAAAGGAGTGGAATTTCGCTATTGGCTAGCTGTGGTAAGCCGGTCATAGGATGAAGCGTAAATTGTTCTGTCAGCTGATTTAAGCTGGTGGTTTTGCTGAGTAGTTTTTGCCTTGTTACGAGGTAGAGGAACAGCAACATAATGCCAAAGGCACACACCAACACCAATATGAGTTGTTGAACGTTGCTTTGTTGCACCATTAAGGCTTTTTCTTTGGTTAATTCTGAGAGCTGTTGAGCTTGTTCAATATATTGGTAATGCTGTTTAAATTGTTCGCGTTTTAGTTCGTTGCGGATCTGCTGATATTGCTGGTTAAGGTTGTGGTATACCTTGAACTGCTCTAAGGCTAAGTCGTAGTTACCATTTTGTTCGTAAGCTTGAGTTAGCAGTTTATAGACTTTGCTATGGCTACTGCTTAAACCCATGGTATTGGCAATTTTCTCGGCTTTCTCTAACTGTAAGATAGCCAAACCATTTTCGTGGTTGTTGATATGCAGTTCACCTAGTAATAACAAGCTTCGTAGTAGTTTGTTGGTGAGCTTTAATTCACTAAATAGCTGCCTCGATATTTGTAAATGCACTAGCGCGGGAGTGTAGTTAGACAATTCCATATAGGTTTTGCCTAGTTGTAATTCAATGTCGGCCAGTAAGGGCTTATTGTTGTTGGCTTTGGCAATGTCTTTTGCATTGAGATAATGCACTAAAGCCGCGTCGATATCACCAGCCAGCTCTGCCATGTCACCCAGTACGGCTATTTCTTTAGCTTGAAGATCTGGGTTATTTAATTGCACAGCACTGGCAATCGCCTCTTGTTGATATTGCTCAGCAATGGCGAGTTCGCCTTGGTCTAAATAGACTTTAGCGATATTGGCGTTGACGATGCTGTTAAGTAGTTGTCCTTCAGGGCTGGGCCTTCCTCGTTCATCTATCTTCGCTTCACTTAGGTGACTTAAGGCTAGTTCCGGTTGTTGGTTGGTGAGGTAGTATTCCGCTAGTAAATTTTCTGACCATGAACGAATTATCGTGGATTTACCTGCGTAGGCTTCTTCTTTTGCCTTGAGTAAGTGATTTTTAGCCTCGTTACTTTTCCCTTGGCTTTGATTATAAATAGCCAATACCTTTTCTAGTTGAAAACGCATATTGGGTAGCGGGAACACGTTGAGTTTGTCTAAGTTTTGCTGTGCTAACTGGATGTAGTGGTAGCTAGCACTCGCTTGATTAGGATCTCCACTAAGTATTAATCCAGCAATAATGTAGGCTTGAGTTAAATAGGCTTGATATTGTTTGGCAGAGGCCTGTTCGATTGCCTTATTGATAAAACTTAAGGCTTGTTCGGTATGCTTGAGACGGTAAGCACAAAGTGCACCGAGCTGTTCGCTGAGAATTTGTTCGCCTTGCGGGTCTTTGGACTTAATGGAATTACGCTGGGGTTGAGCAATTTCTTGCAAGCAAGCCCTTGGGTTGGCAATTAATAATTGTCGCAAGGGCTCGAGGTTTTTCGGTACGTGAATAAAGCCGTGTTCATAAGCGGCTAGATTGCCACTTATTAAGCAGCAGAATAGGGCAAATAAGCGTACGACTTTAACTGACACGTTCAACTAGCTAGCCTTTTATTGTCGGAGTAAACGCCAATTGCCCAACTTTTGCTCTGCTTCAGCGGCATTGGTGCGCATGGGGTTGATATCAAGCCCGCCGCGCCGAGTATAACGAGCATATACAGTTAGCTCGTTGGGCTTACAGAAGTGCATGATGTCGCAAAAAATTCGTTCAACACACTGTTCATGAAATTCATTGTGTTGACGGAAGGAAACCAAATAGCGCAGTAGTGCTTCACGATTAATCTGAGGCCCTTGGTAATCGATATAAACGCTGGCCCAATCAGGCTGGTTGGTAATTAAACAGTTTGATTTTAGTAGATGACTGTTTAGGGTTTCATTGACCGGCTGTTGTGGGTTGGCAGCTCCTGTTAATAAGCTTGGATTGAGCTGGTAGTCATCGATGTTGATGTCTTGCTGGTCAATGTTTATCCCAGGTAGCGCACTATTGTTATAGCTACTGTCTATTGGGATTAGGCTCACTTCAACCTTGCCTTCGGCACAGTTTTGCAAGTCTTTACGGAGCGTGTCTTCTACAGCAGCGGCGTCAGCAAAATGGCTTTGGTTGAAGCTATTTAAATAAAGTTTGAAAGACTTAGACTCGATTAAACAGCGAGAGTCAGCCGCCACTTTTACTTCTGCTATCGCTACCACCGGTAAACCTGAATTATTCAACCAAGATAACTCATAAAGGTTCCATAAATCATAGCCCTTAAAGGGTAAGGCTTGATTTTCGTTGAGCTTAATTTGTTGGCGATTTATGCTGCGAGGCACGCCTTGTAATAATTGTGGTGAGTAGTGGCTTATATAGTCAGTGGGTTTACCAAGGCTTAAACTGTCTTTTAATTGTTCAGAGGTGTCTAAGGATTGCTTTTTCATGGTGTTGTTACATCGAATTAGTTAGGCTTAGTCTATCTTAATTTGAAACGAAACACATCTATGAACAAGCCTATAAGCTCTCCTCTCTCTGTAGTTTTTTCTAAGTTTGAACAAGATTGGCAGATTAACGGTTATCCGAGTATCGACTATGACCCAGATTGGTTATCTCCTTGTCAGTTAGGTGAGGAGCAGAATGGTAATATTCTATGGAAACCCTTTCTTCGTGAGCAGCAAGGAGATTTTTCGGGTATAGAACACGCCTTAGAACTGCCCTTACATGCCAGTGTAAAAGCGTTTTATGGTGATTATTTTTCTGCTGGTTTAGTCATGGATTATCAGCAGAATCGCATCGAATTAGTACAAGCTTGGAATGAGCAAGACTTTGAGATGTTACTGGAAAATATTATTGGTCACCTACTAATGCAAAGGCGTTTAAAACAGAAGGCCACCGTGTTTATCGCTACCACTGACGATGAAATGAAAGTGGTGAGTATTGATAATGACAGTGGTGAAGTGGTTCTTGAACAGCTGGGTAAAGGCATTGAACTCGTTCTGGCTAGTTGTTTAGATGAGTTTTTAGCTAAGTTGGTCGTTGCTGCTTAGCTTTTAAAGTCCCACGATAGATTTGATACTAATCGACAACTGTCGCACTTGAAGTCAAAAATATCGTGGACGCTGTGTTCTAGGCGCCAATCGCTATGGCAGTTAGGGCAAGTTCGGTTTTGTTCGCTAGTCAGGCTTTCGCCTCCCACTCTATACAAGTAATAATAAGTGGGAACTTTAGTGAGATACTCCAGCCTTTTACAAAGATCATAGCCGCGGCGAAATAGTCGACTGTTTATCTGGCTAATCTCGTTTAGTGCGCCGTGTTCTAGAATGCTGCCATTCATTTGTAACTGGTCGCAAGCCGACCAATCTTCTTGCCATTTAATCAGTTGTTTATGGTCGCCATTGGCCACCGCTGGTAAGCGATACAGAGGAATGGGAGTGAAGTGTTCACCGCAGCGCAGCGGTGAGCAGGTTTGCAAGTAGTTGGTATAGAGTACTTGCCATATGGGTGTATGGCACTCATCGCTGTCATCGGAGTTTATATCGCGCCCGAGTAACTTCAGTTTGGGGCTCAGTAAACCGACATCGTGTAAGCCCTGTTTCGCCCTCTTTACTTGGTTACTTTGGTATTTTTCTAGCAAACTATCTTGCAGAGGAGAAACTACTCGGCAAGCGAAAACAGCCTCTTTTAGTACAAGTGGAAACTCTCGGCCAATGATTTGCCCATTGTAGCGCCAGCAATCGAGTAAACCATTGATGGCTTTTTCGGCTTGGCTAATGGTGGTATCGCTGTAGCATTCGAAACGAACTTCATATAAGAACATGCTTAGTTGTTTGCCTCTAGTCGTTTTATGCGATCTACTAGCTGAGCCAGTTGAGTTTCAAGCTCGGTGACGCGTTGTTCAAGCGAGTGTTTGGGCTCAGTTTGCTTGGTTTCAGCAGGCGTGGCGAGTTGCTTAAGAATGTCGGGATTTTGTTTATATGCCTTAATAGCATCAATAACAATCGGCATAGGGACCCGGCTGGTGAGCCTACTTTTAACCAGCGCTAGGGTGGGTTCTTTATTTTCATTTACCAGTGTTTTTATTGCGAGCAGGGCGATTTGTTGAGACATAAGCTTACCTAATGAGTTTGTTTGGCCTGATAAAGCTGGAGCAATTGGGCGACAGCCCCTTGCAGCGCAGGGGAGTTGTTGGGATCGCGTAGCTGGGCCAATACAAAGCTGCGTAGCTGAGGGATGAACACTAAATCGCTAAAAATTTGATAAAACAGTTGTTGGTCTTGTTGTCGAGCTAGCGCTTCAAAAAAGTGCTTGAGTAAGTCTGGATCACTTAAATGTGGCCATAAACGCCCGGCTATCGCAATGAAGCTGTGGACTGAACTCGCAGCATCTAACTGTAATATGATGGCTTTTTTGGTTAGTTGGCTAACTTGGGCACCATTTAAAGCGCGTAAATATACACTGGCTAACTCTTCATTTTTTTCCAATTGGCTTTGATGTAAGCTGGCGATGCAATGGCTTAGTTGTTGGTCCAGTGGAACGTGTTCTAATAGCTCCAAGGTTTTTTGCGTGACTTCCATGGGCAGCTTGGGTAGAGCGTCACAGAGTAATTTACTGTTACCCTCCTTATCTAAGCGAGCAACTAGGTCGGCCAGCCCCTGCAACGCTAGCTTTTGCCATTGTTCCCAACGGCTTTCATCGGCTAAATACTGACGCACTGCAGCGTAGTGCTCTGATGGTGGAAGTCGACAATCACGTTTATAAATGGCGTTAAAAAAAGCCAATTTTTCTTCAATCGGTTTATAAATATATTGATTGTTTGCCAATGCCTGTTGTTGCTGTTCACTGGGTTGCTGATTAAGTTGCTGACCCATGGCCTCGATCACTAATGTAATGAATTGGTCACGAGCCCCCAAGTGAATAAAACCTTGTTCGTCTACAGGGAATTGCAGAAACCAAATATAAGGTGTGTTTGACTGTTGTTTTTGCCAAAAACATAGAGCGAAACGAGCGTGCTGCTGAATGGGCGCTGGATAGGGGCGTGTAGCGATTTCTATTTGATAAAAGTCTTGCTTGTCAATGCGTTGTACTTGTCGACCCATTTCGAAAATTTGAAGCTCACTGCCCGAAGCCTGTAGTATTTCACTGAGAGTAGAGAGTTGTTTCATTAAGTCTATTCGCTGTTCTTTGCAAATTTTGCCGTCAGTATCCACATTTATTAGGCCAAGGGCAATTGTTGATGAAAGCTTGGGAGCTGGGTGCACGCGATGATATAATTCGCTCTTTAGCCGAACAAAATTGATGTCGCAAATTATCCTTGAACAACTCCAGCAAATTGAGTGCTGTTTAAAGCAAGCTCAGTGTTGGCAGCATAATCCTCCTTCGGCTCAGGCCTTGGCTAGCACTCAACCATTTTGTATCGACAGCCTGTCATTCACTCAATGGCTACAGTTTGTGCTGTTGCCTAAAATGTATCACTTAATCGAGAGTGATTTACCGCTACCTACTGCAGTGGCGATTAGCCCTTACGCTGAAGAAGCATTGAAACATGAGTCTTTTGATGGAGAAGAGTTGCTGGCGGTTCTAAAAACCTTTGATGCGAGTTTCTCAAATGAATGAGTCTGGGCTTTTATCTAGCGAAGATATAGAAGAAATAGAAGTGATCGGCTCTCAATTAGATGTGTTATACGAAGATGAACACTACGTAGCAGTCTATAAGCCAGCAGGTTTATTGGTTCATCGTAGTTGGATAGCAAAAGAGGCGAGCCAATTTGCTATGCAGATGTTACGCGACCAATTGGGCCAGTATGTTTATCCGGTACACCGGCTCGATCGTCCAACCTGTGGCGTACTCATCATGGCGAAATCTTCGGAAGCTGCGCGTAAATTAGCTGAGCAATTTTCTTCACATCACATTGAAAAAAATTATTTAGCAGTGGTGAGGGGGTATGTTGAGGGAGAGCATATCCTCGACTATCCCTTGAAAGAAAAGCTCGATAAGATGACCGACCGACAAGCGCGAGAGGACAAACCGGCACAAACTGCGATAAGCGCATACCAAGGTTTACAAACTGCGGAGTTACCTTACCCATCAGGAAAGTTTCCTACATCGCGCTATAGCCTAGTGGCGATGCAACCTAAAACTGGAAGAAAACATCAACTTCGACGTCATATGCATCACCTGAGTCACCATATTATTGGTGATACTACCTATGGAGACGGGCGGCATAATCGTTTGTTCCGTGATTTGGGCTATCCTGGGTTGTGGTTGTTTTCTAACCGTTTGAGCTTTATTCACCCTTATAAGTTGAAGTCAATTGAAATTGATTGTCCCTTGCCAAGCCGTTGGAAACGCTTATATCAATTAATGACTTGGAATTAGTTCACTCTTTATTAATGATCTAGATCACAAATTTTGCATTCAAACGGAACCGTGAAAGCCTTTTCAGGTCTTTGTAAATTTATTACTTTTTTCAGCGGTAAATTGCTTATTTTAGCTTAATCTGGCTAAATTTTTGGTAATTTCCCTACTGAAAGGGTTTTCTTTGTGATTGAAAGCATTTTCATGTCGACTTGCTTAACTCTAGCTTCTTGTGATCCAGGCCTTGTTTTTGTTGGTGAAAACGCTGTTTTCAAGCCATTTTCATAAAACTGAACTGTGAGCTAGTTCAAAGTTGCGTAGGGTGCGGCTCCCTATAATCCACCTCAGTTAGCGGATATAAGCACTCATACAAATGCACCGCTGGCTCTTACTCAAAAGGTAAGGGACTTAAAATAGTTCTAATGGAAAAGGAAAGGATTATGAAACTGAAAACACTTGCTGTTGCAATCACTGCAGCAACAATTTCATCAAGCGCATTTGCACTTGATTTCAACGGTTACTTCCGTGCCGGTTTTGGTGTGAATGCTGATGGTGGTTCTCAACGTTGTTACGGTTCTGGTGGCCCAAATGCTCACGTTGTTGGTCGTCTAGGTGATGAGTGTGATACTTATGCAGAATTATCTTTTAGCCAAAACGTAGTAGAACGTCCTACTGGTGAAAAATTCTCTATTCACACTTTGCTTGCTTTAGGTACTTATGAAGATTGGCAAGGTGGCACAGACACTCGTGGTAACTCTTGGCAAGGCGTGACTGGTGGAGCTCCTGCCGATGAAGCAACAGGAGCAGGTGCTCCATGGTCTGGTCAACGTATGTCTTTCCGTGAAGCTTACGCGAAATACATGATGGCTAGCGGCACAGAAATCTGGGCGGGTAACCGTTACTACGGTCGTAAAGACGTTCACGTAAATGACTGGTACTACCTAAATGGCTCTGGTTACGGTTTTGGTGCTGACAACATTGATGTTGGCCTAGGTCAAATCGCTGTAGCTGTGCGTCATACTAAATGGCACGATGTTTCTGGTGGTGCAGACGCTAACAACACTATGTCTTCAACTCCTATCGTAGACTTACGTTGGAAAGGTGTAGATGTTGGTCTAGGTTCTTTAGATTTAATCGCCATGGTAGGCTGGGCTAACCTAAGCGATGATCAAAAAGAAGCTGCTGAAGGCAACTACAACGATAAAACAGGTGTGTCGTTGACTGCTGAGTGGGCTGTTGGTTATAGCGGTGGCTTTAACAAATTGGTAGCTCAGTACAATACTGAAGGTTTCGCTTGGTCTGGTTACGGTATGAATAACCACCTAGGTGATTCTTACAACATCGGTGCTTACAACAACGGTGGTGATGCTCAACTAGACCGTAAATCATGGCGTGTGATTGATCATGGTGTAGCAAGCTTCGGCCGTAACTGGGACTTAGGCTACTCAGTATTCTTCTCTAAAGTAGATGATAGCTGTTGTGATGCTGGTCCAGGTGAGCGTTATGGTGCAACTTTACGTCCACGTTATAAGTGGAATGACACTCTAAGTACTCAACTTGAACTAGGTTACTATAATCAACAAGACCCATGGGAAAGCGTAGATTCTACTATCAATAAAGTGACTCTTGCTCAAGCGTGGTCACCTCTTAAAGAGAAAGGCGGTTTCTGGGCTCGTCCTGAAATCCGTGTATTTGTTACTAAATACAGCGGTGACAAACGTAGCGATGGAACCGGTGAAGACGGTGGCTGGATGGGTGTTCGTGTTGTTGAAAACAACGACCTATTCTACGGCGCTCAAGTTGAAGCATGGTGGTAAGCCACACAAATTTAGTTAATTAAATTTGTAGCTAGTCAAGGCCCTCAAAATGAACTATTTTGGGGGTCTTTTTATTTGATTTTACGGAGAATAACGTGCGAAACAAAATAGCCGTAGTTTTTGTTGCCTCCTTGTTAGGGCTTGGTGGTTGTAGTTCTGGAGACATGTTAGGTCTATCTAGTGATACTCGAGATCTATTTGTTGAGCCTAGTGAAGCTGCTGCCAGTTTGCAAAGCGCACCGATTTGTTGTGAGCAACTTGCTCAGTTATCTTATAAGCCCATATCTTATAACTATGATGCGGAAGAAGAGCTAGATGCTCGGTACCAAGCCTTTTCATTTAAGTCTGGTAAAAGTTTTGTATTGGCTTATAAATTGCCCGCATTAAACACTGATATTCCTGTAAGGATAGAGAGTGTTATTGGTGAAACAGTATTCGCACCAACCGTAGCCTTATTGAGTGATACCTTTGAAATCAATCGTGTAGTTCCTGCTAGTTCGTTTCAGTATCATGAGTTAAAGGGTTTTTCTGGTAATAAGTTATCGGCTGCTTTTCGTGTTAACACAGAGCAACGAGAAGGGCGGGTTCGTGATGCCTATATGCTGATATATACTACGGACGAGGCGCGTTCACAGAGCACTCAAATTGTACACCCCGAACGTTCGCGTGCAAAAGCGCAAGCAAAAGCCGATCCCGGCATTCCCGACCCGTTAATTCCTCATTCAGCTTTTGGTTTAGTTAATGTGACTTTAAATCCTGATTTGTCGAAGGGCTTTTTTTCTGATGAGGCATGGTTTGGTAGCTCCAACGCCGATCCAAGCTTAGCTATTGTTGAAGAAGTCCAACCATCACAGGCAGCGCAGACAGCTACTCCAACCTTAGTTGCGCCAGCGGCCAATCGTAGCTTGAAGAAACCAATGCTTGAAGAAACTGAAAGTTTTTACAATAAGCTTATTTCAGAAATGGTTAAGCAAGGTGAGGTGGAAAAAGCGCTTAAGTTAGTCGAAGAAGCTGAATATGCTGGCTCTCGTTCCGCTAGAGACGCCTTTATCGAAGCCGTTAAGAATAAATAAGTTACTGAAATAGTTCTTTTGATTAAGCCAGCAATGCTGGCTTTTTTGTTTTCAGCCTTAAACCACCTACTTCAGTAGGCGGTAATTGACTTTCTCCCCTCCGCTTTGGTATTTACATGTTTGCTACCCTTGAGCTCAGGCTTGTAAGCCCCTTGATGATTTTAGTTACAAAACATTTATAGTGGGGCCATAGAGCACCCGAACCGTTCGTACCGACATCAGAGCGCTTGTAGTCGTTAATTTACAGGCTTGCCACCATAGCGTTAGCAGAGACCGCTACGCTCTCACACTGGCGAAGATAGGTTTGGTAATTTGATTACATAACCCTTATCTATATTGAGTGCTTATAATGGATATGGATACACATCTTGCTCAAGAATTTATAAATCCATTGGAATATTGTGTGAATAGTATGGTGTCAATCGACTTCCATTTTGTATTTGTGAATAAACTCACGTTAACTTGATGAAGCGAAATAAATAACTATAGTGTTAATTCTTACTGGATTTAACGTATGAGATTAAGTCTAACGCTGGGCTTTTATGCTTTTTTTTGTATGAGGGCTTAGTGGGTTTAGATGAGCTAAAATTTGAGCTAACCGAGGGGCTTGGTTACGTTAACTCGTATTTTTATCTGTTTTGTTATTGCTCGTTACAAAGCGTTACAAAAAGAGCGGTTTAACTTGTGCTAACTCGCATTTTTCTTGCAAAGACCAGCCTACACTAAGCGCCATAAATCGTTAGGTAACGAATTTAGCGACAGTTCAAAATAATTATATTTATGTCGTATCAGTATTGGCCTTTTACAGGAAAGTGATTAAGGCTTTATTTAGTACACAATCAGCCCACTAGGAGCTTACTATGTTTAAAAATTTGTTCGCGCAAGCGCAAAAGGTAGGTAAAGCACTGATGCTACCCGTATCAGTGCTGCCGGTTGCGGGTATCTTGCTTGGTGTCGGTGCGGCCGACTTCAGCTGGATGCCTAGCATTATTTCAGCGTTAATGGAAAATGCCGGTGGTTCGGTGTTCGGCCAAATGGCTCTACTATTCGCTGTTGGTGTAGCACTCGGTTTTACTAATAACGATGGTGTAGCGGCATTAGCTGCTATCGTTGGTTATGGCATTATGACTGCAACACTAGGCGTTATGGCCGGTGTTATGGGCGTTGATAAGATTGATACAGGTGTACTTGGCGGTATTTTGGCCGGTGGTGTAGCCGGTTGGACTTTTAACCGCTTCTTCCGCATTCAGTTACCAGCCTATCTTGGCTTCTTTGCTGGTAAGCGAAGTGTGCCAATTATTACCGGTTTCTTAACCATTTTCTTAGGTGTATTGTTAGCTTTCATCTGGCCTCCTATCGGAAACGGTATTGCTACTTTCTCTCACTGGGCGGCAGAACAAAACCCAACTCTAGCGTTTGGTATTTATGGCGTGGTTGAGCGTTCGTTAATTCCATTTGGTTTACACCACGTATGGAACGTACCGTTCTTCTTCGAAGCGGGTTCTTGTGTAAGTGCTAACGGTGAGCAATTAAATGGCGTGTTAACCTGTTACCTTTCAGCAGATGAAGCTTCTCGTGCAGCTAGCACTTCAGGCTTTGGTCAATTAGCTGGTGGTTACATGTTTAAAATGTACGGCCTTCCTGCTGCTGCTATCGCTATTTGGCATTCTGCTAAGCCAGAGAACCGCGCTAAAGTTGGCGGCATCATGATCTCTGCTGCTCTAACTTCATTCCTAACCGGTATTACTGAACCCATTGAATTTGCGTTCTTGTTCGTAGCACCTGTTCTATATGTTATTCACGCTCTATTAGCAGGTTTGGCATTCGTCATCACTAATACTTTAGGTATGGTGCACGGTACTTCATTCTCGCACGGTTTGATTGACTTCATCGTATTGTCAAGCAACGCTCAAAAAATGTGGTTGTTCCCAGTAGTTGGTTTGGCTTATGCCGCTATTTACTACACTGTATTCCGTGTTGTTATTGCTAAGCTTGATCTTAAAACACCTGGTCGTGAAGATGAAGAAGCAGCTGCGGGTGCCGTTGTTTCTGAAGATGAAATGTCTAAAAACTTAGTTGAAGCGTTTGGTGGTAAAGACAACATCGTTAGCCTTGATGCTTGTATTACTCGTCTACGTATTCAAGTTAAAACGGTAGAGTCTGTAGACCAAGCGAGACTAAAAGGCCTAGGTGCTGCAGGTGTTGTCGTTGCTGGTCAAGGTGTTCAAGCTATCTTTGGTACTAAATCGGATAACTTAAAAACCGATATGGAAGTGTACTTAAAAACACTATAACCTTAGTTTGTTACCCTGAATAAAAAAGGAGGCTTAGCCTCCTTTTTTATGTTGACTTTTACAGCCGCTCTAATTTTGCTTCTATTTCTGCGATTTTATTTGAAACCACTTTCTCTAGATGTTTTAGCTCTGACAGTATTTGCTGTTTTGTGTCTCTTTCCTGTTGCTCTCTTCGGGTTATTTGATCTAACTCTTCGACGATAAAGCGCAAGTTAGCGTTGATTTCAGTGGTATCTTTATAAGTACCTCGCCCTCCATCAATTAACACGGTTTTCTTTTGCCGCGGATACTTAAACTTCACGCTGCGAGTGAGGAAGTCACCTTTTTCTTTATGAAAGTAAATTTTCAACGTATCGGAATGTGCTTCTTGGCGAAGACTGTAGCGTTCAATATCATTTGGATTATTTATGCCAATGCTTTTTAGGTTTTTGTACATGGATTTCCCTCTATCGTGAGTCTTCGTTTTAATATGAAACAGCTGCTGCTGTGTTTTTTACAGAGCCTGTAACTAGCAGCATAGCGCAGAAAAAATAGAAGCGGTGTGAACTGGGAAAGTTTTTAAAAGCTAGCAGAGGAAATAGGGGCGAAACCCAAGTAGTTGGCACTACTTGGGTTATTGCTCTTAGTTATGAGCGTGTAGTTCTTCGTTCAAGGCTATCGCGGTTTTATTGGTTAAACATTCTATGGCTCCGCTAATGCTGTTGCGACGGAACAATAGGTCTGATTTACCCGCTAATTCTCGGGCTTTGATGGTGCCAGCTTGTTGTTTGTTCTCATCGATCAAAATCACTTTGGTACCGGCGGTAATATATAAGCCCGACTCGATGGTGCAACGGTCGCCTAAGGGGATGCCTGTTCCAGCATTGGCACCAATCAGTGACTCTTCACCTACCGAGATAACCATATTGCCGCCACCAGAGAGGGTGCCCATGGTTGAACAGCCACCGCCAAGATCCGAGCCTTTGCCGACGAATACACCTGCAGAAATACGGCCTTCAACCATACTTGTGCCAGCTGTTCCGGCGTTGAAATTACAGAAGCCTTCATGCATTACCGTGGTACCTTCGCCAAGGTAAGCACCTAAACGTACGCGAGAGGTAGCAGCGATACGTACGCCACTTGGTACTACGTAATCAGCCATTTTAGGGAATTTGTCAACGGAGGTGACTTGTAGCAACTCGCCTTTAGCGCGCGCTTCTAATTGACGAGCAGGTAACTCTGCTAAATCAATAGCACCTTGGTTGGTCCAAGCTACATTAGGCAGTACCGCAAAAATCCCGGTTAAATCGGTTCCATGAGGTTTAACTAAGCGATGAGATAATAGATGCAACTTGAGGTAGGCTTCGGGGGTAGAAGCTGCTGCACTATCTTCATTGAGCAAACATAGAACACGAGCTTGCTTACTACCGATTAGGGCTTTATAAGCGCTGACTTGTTCGTTAAGCTCTAGAGCTTCAGCATTGCTAATCAAGCTATTTAGCGCTTGATCATCTAACTCGATGTCTTGTTTGCCATTGTTGTAGTTTAAACCTTTAGTTAGCGCGCTAACTTCGGCTGCAGTGGGGTTTAATACAGGGGCGGGGTAAAAAACTTCTAGCCATTGGCCATTTGCGTTTTTACTTCCCACACCAACGGCGTAACTAAAAAAGTCTTTTGACATGTTTGTCTCCAAATAGTAGTTGAGCTTGCAGAATATTATTGTTTGAGTGCTTGTTCCAAAATTTGTTTAAGCTGTTGCTTTTGTTCAGGACTAAGCTTTTCTCGTTCGCAATTGCTAATGCTGAAGAAATCTTCAGCTTTTTCACCAATAGTGGTGACTTTAGCTGCATGAATCGAATAGTTGAACGACTGAAATACGGCGCTTATTCTAGCCAATAATCCAGGTTTATCCAACGCAACGATTTCGATTAAAGTGCGTTTCCCTTTGGTTGGAAGAAACGAGACCCTTGGCGCAATAGAAAATTGTTGTACCTGCCTTGGGACGCGGCGCTGCTTGATGTCTATAGGCGCAGCAACGTGAAGCTTAGTGGCTAAAGTTTGTTGAAGTAATACGCCGCGTTCAGGAGATAAAGGTTCTCCTTCATGGTCGAGTACCACAAAGGTATCCAGCACGAAACCATCGCGGCTAGACATGATTTGAGCATCGTGAATATTAAGATTCTTTTGGTCAAGTTCTGCTGCTACCGAAGCGAAGAGGTGGGGAATATCCCGGCAATGTACAAATATTTCGGTTCCCCCACGAGTCGCTCTGCGGCTGACTAAGACCAGAGGCTGATCTTCACTATGACCCCATAGATTGTCACTGTGCCATGCTATTTGCTGGGGGGTATGGCGCAGAAAGTAATCGGCTCTAAAACGTTGCCACAAACCACGTATTTGCTCTTCTGAGTAACCTTTTAACTCAAGTCGTTCAATCGCTTTTTTCTGCTTGTCGCGGATCATGCCACGCACATCAACAGGAGTTTCCAAGCCACGGCGAAGGGCTTTTTGGGTGGCGTGGTATAGCTCGCTAATTAGGGTTCGCTTCCAACTATTCCAAGTATCGTCGTTGGTGGCGCAAATATCGGCTACGGTTAAGCACAGCAACATATCTAAGTGGCGCTGATCGCGCACGGTTTTAGCAAATTTGCTGATAACTTCTGGGTCGTAAATATCACGTCGCTGCGCGGTTACCGACATCAATAAGTGGTGTTTTACCAACCAAGCAACGGTACGAGCCGAAGGGCTACTAAACCCGTGAGCTAAACAAAACTCTTCTGCATCAACAGCCCCTAAAGTGGAGTGATCGCCTTTTCTTCCTTTGGCTATGTCATGGAAGATGGCGGCTAAGGTTAATAAGTCGGGTCGTTCTAAGCGAGGATAGACCTGACAGCAGAGAGGGTGTGTTTCTTCGGTTTCTTTAAAGTTAAAAGAATGGATTTTAGTTATAAGACGATGTGTATGTTCATCCACTGTAAAGGCGTGAAACAAATCAAATTGCATTTGCCCAACAATGCGGCTCCACGCTGGGAAATAGGTGGAAAGAACCCCGTAGCGGTGCATTAAGGTGAGCGGAAGACCCGTGACGTTTGGGTGTTGAATTAACCGTTTGAAATGGCGACGGCATTCCGGTAGGTCCTGTAGCCAATGAGTTAATCGGCGACGAGCTTCACGCAATTGACGCAGCGTCGCCGAATAAATACCGGTGATTTTAGGGTTGTCGGCGATATGTAAAAACATCACTAAAATCTGTTCTGGTCGCTCTAAGAATAATTGGCCATTATTAGTGTCGATGCGATTGCCACGTAACATGAAGTGTTCGTCAACCGTTTGCACATCCATCGCGGTATTACCCAAAATGGCTTCATCAAACAGTTGCAGTAACATCTCATTGAGTTCTGAGATACGCCGCACCGTTTGGAAAAAGTGCTTCATTAAGCGCTCAACCGGTGCATTATGTTCGCCGCTGTAACCTAGTGATTTGGCCACCGCTAGTTGGCGGTCAAATAGTAGACGGTCGTCACTCTTCGTCAGGTGAATATGTAAGGCAAAACGAACTCGCCATAAAAAATCTCGGCAGTCTTGTAGCTCGCGACATTCGGCCAGAGTTAAGAAATTTTGTTTGGTTAATTCCTCTAAATCACTACTGCCAAAGTGGCGACCCGCTACCCAGCACACGGTTTGTATATCGCGTAGACCGCCAGGATTAGCCTTAATATCAGGCTCAAGAGAGTAGGCGTTTCCTTTGTATTGCCTATGGCGAGTGAGTTGCTCATCTTTTTTAGCTCGAAAGAATGCTTCGCTTGGCCAGAAGCTGTCAGCGCAGACGGCGAGGCAGAGCTTCTTATAAAGCTGCTTATCGCCATAAATTAACCGACACTCCTGCAAATTGGTGGCAATGGTAATGTCTTGTAAACCTAACTCTAGGCACTCATCAAGGGTTCGTACGCTTTGACCTACATCTAGGCGAATATCCCATAGCAGGGTGATAAAAGTAGAGATTTTTTCAGCTACGGCTGGAGCTACTTGTTGTTGGCTTAAGATCAAAATGTCGATATCTGAGCGCGGGTGTAGCTCTCCTCGACCATAACCGCCTACGGCAAGGAGAGACAGGTCTGCTTGTTCGGATAAACCAAAATGTTGCCACAACTCAGTTAATAGGCGATCCATTTGTTGTGAACGTAACTGTACCAGTTCAACAACATGTACACCTTGGTCAAATTGTTCGGCAAGATACTGCTGCAGTTGGTCGAGATATTGCTTACAACAACTTACTGAAATGTCGTTAATGCAAGGCACAGGCGGCGCTGCTACTGTCGTTTCCATGACTAAACCTCTACAACCTTGCTAATTAATTTTTTATGATGCGCGGAAAATCTTCTTCATCACGTAGTGTCAGTACTTCAACGCCGTCGTTTGTCACCAGTAAGGTGTGCTCCCACTGGGCAGAGTTTTTGCCATCATTGGTACGGGCTGTCCAACCATCGTTGTCATCGACCCAGTTACCTTTTTTACCTTGGTTAATCATTGGCTCGATAGTGAAGCACATGCCCGGTTTTAGCAGGGTGTGGTCGCTGTTGCGGTAGTGCATAATTTGCGGCTCTTCATGGAAGCCTTCGCCGATACCATGGCCACAGAAGTTGTCGACGATCCCGTAGCGGTAATTGCCTTTTTTCAAATATCTTTGAATGGCGCTGCCAATATCGGACACCTTATTTCCCGGTTTTACCGCTTTTATACCTTGATACAGCGCTTGTTGAGTCACTCTGCATAGCAGTTTGTCGGCAGGGCTAGTATTACCTAGTAAGAACATTTTAGAGGTATCACCATGATAACCATCTTTAATAACGGTAATATCAATGTTCAATACGTCCCCATCTTTAAGAATATGGGTTGGCGAGGGAATGCCGTGACAAACGACGTCGTTAACCGAGGTACAAATAGACTTAGGAAAGCCATGGTAGTTGAGTGGGGCAGGAATGGCGCCTTGTTCCACGATGTAGTCGTGACAGCGTTTGTCTAACTCTTCTGTGCTGACCCCCACTTTTACAAACGGTGCGATCATATCTAGCACATCTGCTGCCAAACGGCCGGCTATGCGCATTTTTTCAATTTGTTCTGGGGTTTTTATTACTATGCTCATGAGTTTTAAATAGTTGAGTGCTTACCGTGGTTTTGCGCTAGTTTACCGTAAGCCTGAGGTGAGTTGTAGTAGCTAGAAAAATTAACAAAAAAACAAGGCTTCACTTTAACATTTTAGCTATTTATGGTATAAAGCGCGCCGTAGGTTATTACTGGGTTTTCTGAGCACTGTTGATATCTACATAAACTAAATATCTTTATTTTAAACACACACACACATCGTCACGTTTTCCGGGGTGCTGAATCGTTGATTTGGTCGGTAAAATGGGATGTGTGGAGGCCTAACCCCAATTTGAGGAAATTATAATGGCAAACGTTTCAATGCGCGATATGCTTCAAGCAGGCGTACACTTCGGTCACCAAACTCGTTACTGGAATCCAAAAATGAAGCCTTTCATTTTTGGCGCTCGCAACCGAGTTCACATCATTAACTTAGAAAAAACTGTTCCTATGTTTAATGATGCAATGGCTGTTCTTAAAAAAGTTGCAGCTAAAAAAGGTAAAGTTTTATTCGTTGGTACTAAACGTGCTGCGGGTGACACAGTTAAAGCTGAAGCACTTCGTTCTGATCAATTCTACGTTAATCACCGCTGGTTGGGTGGTATGTTGACTAACTGGAAAACAGTTCGTCAATCTATTAAGCGTCTAAAAGATCTTGAAGCTCAAAGCCAAGACGGTACTTTTGACAAGCTAACCAAGAAAGAAGCGCTTATGCGTACTCGCGAAATGGAAAAGCTTGAGAAAAGCCTTGGCGGTATCAAAAACATGGGCGGTCTACCAGACGTATTGTTTGTTATTGACGCTGAACACGAGCACATCGCGATCCGTGAAGCAAACAACTTAGGTATCCCTGTTATTTCTGTAGTTGATACTAACTCTTCACCAGACGGTGTTGATTACATCATTCCTGGTAATGACGATGCTATCCGTGCAATCAAATTGTACCTAGGCGCAGCTGCTGATACAGTTATCGAAGGTCGTCAAGACGACATCGTTGTACAAGCTGAAGAAGATGGTTTCGTAGAGGAAGCGGCTGAGTAATTAGTGCATTTGCACTATACTGAGAAGCTTGATGATTAGCAGGGGACAAGCTTGTCCCCTGAGTTTTATCCGATAAATAGTCGAGGATCAAACAAATGGCAATTACTGCTGCCCTAGTGAAAGAACTGCGCGAACGTACTGGCGCAGGCATGATGGATTGTAAAAAAGCGTTGACTGAAACTGATGGTGACATCGAGTTAGCGATTGAAAACATGCGTAAAAGCGGTGCTGCTAAAGCGGCTAAGAAAGCCGGTAATATCGCTGCTGAAGGCGCAATTATCATTAAAGAAGGTGCTGGTTTTGCAGCCCTATTAGAAGTTAACTGTCAAACTGACTTCGTGGCTAAAGATGCAAGCTTTACTGCTTTTGCTAATAAAGTTGCCGATGCAGCTGCTGCGGAAAAAACTGACATTGAGACTTTGAAAGCAAGCTTCGAAGAAGAGCGTGTTCAACTTGTTGCTAAAATCGGTGAGAACATCTCTATTCGTCGTGTTGAGTACTTAGATGGTACTTCTATTGCTTCTTACCGTCACGGTGAGCGTATTGGTGTTGCTGTAACTGGTGAAGCTGACGCTGAAACATTGAAGCACGTAGCCATGCACGTAGCGGCTTCTAAACCTGAGTTTTTATCTCCTGAAAACGTACCTGCTGACGTTGTAGAGAAAGAAGAAAAACTACAGATTGAGATCGCGATGAACGAAGGTAAGCCTGAAGAAATCGCTAAGAAAATGGTTGCTGGCCGTATGAAGAAATTCACCGGTGAGATCTCATTGACTGGTCAAGCTTTCATCATGGAGCCAAAGAAAACTGTAGGCGCAATGTTGAAAGAGAAAGGCGCTTCAGTGACTGGATTCATTCGCCTAGAAGTAGGTGAAGGTATCGAGAAAAAAGAAGAAGATTTTGCTGCTGAAGTAGCCGCACAAATCGCTGCAGCTAAAAAGTAATTTTAGTTGTTGTAAAGGTTGCGGTATCATGCCGCAACCTTCTTGTATTCTTACTAATGAGAGAACATCATTGCTATGAGCACCAATCCTAAACCTGCATATCGTCGCATTCTTTTAAAACTTTCAGGTGAAGCCCTCATGGGTGACGAAGGTTTTGGTATTGACCCTAAAGTATTAGATCGTATGGCTCTTGAAATTAAAGAGTTAGTAGAGCTTGGGATCCAAGTTGGCTTAGTTATTGGTGGTGGTAACTTGTTCCGAGGTGAAGGTCTAGCCAAAGCGGGTATGAACCGCGTTGTGGGCGATCACATGGGGATGTTAGCCACGGTAATGAACGGCTTAGCGATGCGCGATGCCTTACATCGGAATTTTGTTAATGCTCGGTTGATGTCGGCAATTGAATTGAATGGCGTATGTGATTCTTATAATTGGGCCGATGCCATAAGCAATTTGAAAGCGGGGAAAGTGGTGATTTTTTCCGCGGGTACTGGTAATCCATTTTTCACGACAGATTCAGCTGCTTGCTTACGTGGTATTGAAATTGAAGCCGAAGCAGTATTAAAAGGCACGAAAGTTGACGGTGTATATACTGCTGATCCAGTAAAAGACCCTGCCGCCACATTGTACCGCGAGTTGGATTATCAAGAAGTATTAGAAAAAGAATTAAAAGTGATGGATTTAGCGGCCTTCACTCTGGCACGTGACCATAGCCTACCGATCCGTGTATTCAACATGAACAAACCGGGTAGTCTAAAAAATGTGGTGATGGGCGCCGATGAGGGAACCACTATTCATCATCTATCGAATAAAACTGAAACAGAGTAGGGATAGTTATCGTGATAAACGAAATCAAACAAGATGCTCAAACACGCATGGGCAAAAGCATTGAGTCATTAAAGACTCAAATGTCAAAAATTCGTACTGGACGTGCTCATACTAGTCTATTAGATGGGATTATGGTGCCGTATTACGGTGTTGATACCCCTTTGAAACAAGTGGGTAACGTTTCTACTGAAGATTCTCGAACGCTAACCGTAACCGTTTTTGACGCTAGTTTAATTAGCGCAGTTGAGAAAGCGATTATGAGCTCTGATTTGGGCTTGAACCCTTCTTCTGCTGGTACTTTAATTCGTATTCCACTACCGATGCTAACCGAAGAGCGTCGTCGTGACTTAATTAAGATTGTTCGAGCTGAGGCTGAGCAAGCTCGTGTTGCGATTCGCAATATTCGTCGTGACGCCAATGGTGACGTAAAAGAATTGCTAAAAGAAAAAGAAATCGGTGAAGATGATGAGCGTCGCGCGCAAGATGACATTCAAAAAATTACCGATGCCGCTGTTAAGTTGGTTGATGAGGCCTTAGCCGCCAAAGAAGCTGAGTTGCTTGAAGTTTAAGCAAGTAGTAAGTTTAAGAATAGCCGTGTCTTGTTACACGGTTTTTTTTTGTAAGTATGAGTAGTGAATATGACCTTACCCGAAGCACAGCAAGCGGCTGTTAAAGAAGCGATCCCTAAACATGTTGCCATTATTATGGATGGTAATGGTCGCTGGGCTCAGCAGCGTGGTAAATTGCGGATGTTCGGCCATCAAGCCGGGGTGAAGTCAGTGAGACGGGCGGTGAGTTTTGCCACCCATGTAGGCGTCAAATCCTTAACCCTATTTGCCTTCAGTAGCGAAAACTGGCGTCGTCCTGAAGAAGAAGTGTCAAGTTTAATGAATTTGTTTTTGACAGTTTTGCAACGTGAAGTGAAAAAACTAAAAAACAATAATGTACAACTTCGAATAATTGGGGATACTTCTCGTTTTAGTGAGAAATTGCAACAACGCATTGCCACAGCCCAACAAGAAACCGCTGACAATACTGGTTTGGTGCTGAATATAGCGGCTAATTATGGTGGACGGTGGGATATCGTTAATGCATGCCAGAAGCTCTCTCAACAGGTTAAGCAAGGTATGATTAATCCAGAGCAGATCACCGAGCAAGATATATCGGCTTTAATGGAAACCGATACCGTTGGTGATGTTGATTTGTTGATCCGTACCGGCGGCGATCATCGAATAAGTAATTTTTTGTTATGGCAAACGGCTTACGCAGAGTTCTATTTTAGTGACGTACTTTGGCCTGACTTCGACGACGATGTGTTTGGCAAAGCCATCGCCGCATTTGTCAGCCGTGAGCGTCGTTTTGGCTGTACCGGTGAGCAGGTGCAGGCTTTATTAAATAATAATCAACAGAATGAGGACCATTTTGCTTAAGCAAAGAGTGTTAACTGCCCTTATACTGGCGCCCCTAGCCCTTGCGGCTATCTTCATGCTACCTCTGGCGGGCTTGGCTTTAGCTTTAGCTTTAGTGCTAGTGCTTGCCGCTAGGGAATGGGCTCGAGTTGTTTCTGCGCATAATTCCAAGCGTGTTCGTTTTTTATTAGTGTTTGCACTCAGTTTTGGCCTCAGCTTCTGGTTAATGCCTTTGCAAGAATTGAGCGCCTCAGCGGTATTTAGCTCTTTGGTAGGGCTTGCTGTAGTGGCCTGGCTGGGTAGCGTATATCTGTTGGCTTGCTACCCCAATTCGGCTCGCTTTTGGCATAACAACAGCTTGTTTAAGTTGTTGGTTGGCTTAGTGGTTTTATTACCATTCTTTTGGTCGTTAATTTTCCTACGCTCGATAGAACCCGAAAACCCAAGAGTGGGTGGTGCATGGGTGCTCTATGTATTGCTTTTAGTGTGGGCTGCCGATACCGGTGCCTATTTTGCAGGTAAGCGTTTTGGTCGCCATAAATTGGCACAAAATGTTAGCCCGAAAAAGACCATTGAAGGTTTGCTGGGAGGCTTCTGTGTGGCCGCTTTGGTGACTGCTGGTGCTTTCTTGTATCTCCCCGTAGCGGCAGGAAAAGAGTGGGTGCTTGTTGTTGCGAGTATCTGTACTGTTCTAGCCTCAGTAGTTGGTGATTTAGTTGAGAGTATGTTCAAACGACAAGCTGGAATTAAAGACAGTGGAACCTTGTTACCCGGTCACGGTGGTTTGTTGGACCGTATCGATAGTTTAACGGCTGCCATGCCTGTATTCGCCTTTTTCTACCTTAATTGGATGTAAATCATTATGAGTAGACAAGTTGTAATACTTGGCGCTACTGGGTCAATTGGCAGCAGCACCTTAAAGGTGTTGCGCAATAACCCTGAAGCCTATGATTTATACGGCGTGACGGGAGCCCGTAATGTGGCGGCTATGTTGCAAATCTGTCGAGAATTTTCGCCGCAATTTGCTGTAATGGCTGACCCTGCTAGTAACAAGAACTTAATTGAGGCGCTTAAGAGTGAACAATTAAGCACCGAAGTATTAAGTGGTGATCAGGCCGTTATCGGACTTGCTAAGGCCGAGTCGGTTGATTTGGTGATGGCCGCTATCGTTGGTGCTGCCGGCTTGTTGCCAACCTTGGCGGCGGTTGAAGCGGGTAAAACTGTTTTATTGGCCAATAAAGAAGCTTTAGTAATGAGCGGCGCCATCTTCATGGATGCTGCTGCCCGCAGTGGTGCTCAAATCTTACCAGTTGATAGCGAACACAATGCAATTTTTCAGTGCATGCCGCAAACGATACAACAAGCCTTAGGCCATTGTGACTTAAAGCAAGCAGGGGTAAGCAAAATACTGTTGACGGGGTCTGGTGGGCCGTTTCGTTATCATTCTGTGGATGCATTGGATAAGGTAAGCCCTGCTGAGGCTTGTAATCATCCCAATTGGTCGATGGGACAAAAAATTTCGGTTGATTCTGCCACCATGATGAATAAAGGCTTGGAGTATATTGAGGCGAAACGCTTATTTAATACTCAGCCAAAACAGATTGAGGTAATTATTCACCCGCAGTCAATAATTCATTCGATGGTGCAATATTGTGATGGTTCGGTACTGGCCCAAATGGGACAACCAGACATGGCAACACCGATTGCTCATGTTATGGCCTACCCCCAGAGGATCACTTCTGGTGTTGAACCATTGGATTTTTTTAGCCTTGGAGAATTAAGTTTCATTCCGCCTGACTTTTCTCGTTACCCTTGCCTGAAGTTGGCCATCGATGCTTGTTATGATAGCCAAACCGCTACAACCTGCTTGAATGCGGCTAATGAAATCGCCGTAGCGGCTTTTCTTGCCAAACGAATAACATTTACTCAAATTGCTCAAGTTGTCGCCACTTGTTTGGATGGACTTGACTATCTTGGTTCGGAAACTGAACTTTCGGTATTGCTCGAGGTCGACCAAAGAGCTCGAGTTCAAGCTGACGCAGTAGTTAAGAGGATCTGTGGATGAATGACCTAATTTGGAATACCTCATTTTTTATTATTGCCCTCGGCATTTTAGTTACGGTTCATGAGTTTGGTCACTTTTGGGTGGCGCGGCGTTGTGGGGTGAAGGTAGAGCGTTTTTCTATTGGTTTTGGTAAAGCGCTGTGGCGTAGAACTGCTGTCGATGGCACCGAGTATGTGGTGGCTCTGATTCCACTGGGTGGCTACGTTAAAATGTTGGATGAGAGAGTGGCTCCGGTGGCGCCGGAGCTTCGTTCTCAGGCTTTTAATAATAAAAGCTTGGCGCAGCGAAGTGCAGTTGTTGCTGCCGGCCCTTTAGCCAATTTCATTCTAGCGATTTTTGCTTTTTGGCTGATGTTTATTATTGGCGTTCCTTCGGTAAAACCGGTGTTAGGTGGTGTTGTTGAAGGGAGTATCGCCGAGCAAGCTGGCCTGCGTGCGGGGCACGAAATTGTGAGTATTGATGAGCAACGTACGCTTGATTGGGAAGCCGTCAATTTGGCCTTGGTTAGCCACTTAGGTCATCAAGCTCTGGATGTACAGGTAAAAGACGTTCAAACTCAGCGGGTAAGTAACAAGCTACTGGATATTCGCAATTGGCAACTGGACAGTGAGCAACAGAATCCTATTTTAAGTCTCGGTCTGCAGGCCTATAGCCCAGAAATCCTGACTAAGGTAGCCCAAGTGGTCGAGGGTAAGCCTGCTGCTAAAGCTGGAGTACAAGTTGGTGACCAGTTAAAAGCGCTTGACGGTATAGCCCTGTCATCTTGGCAAGATTTTGTTAGTTACGTTCAAGCTAGGCCAGAACAAGTGATTCAATTGGGCCTGCTTCGCCAAGGCCAATATTTGCAATTGGAGTTGCGTCCTGAGAGTCGTGAATACCAAGGGCAATCGACAGGGTACGTAGGGCTTGCTCCCGAAGTTAAACCTTATCCAGAGCAGTATCGCATAGATTTACATTATGGTTTTTTTGAGGCTATCGGTAAATCATTGGAACGAACTTGGCATTTAAGTAAATTGACGGTCTCAATGATCGGTAAATTGGTGACAGGGGTGGTTTCATTAGATAACCTTAGCGGTCCAATATCCATAGCTAAGGGAGCCGGGGCAACGGCAGACTATGGTTTAGTGTATTTTTTGGGTTTCGTTGCCTTAGTCAGTATTAACTTAGGCATTATAAACTTGTTTCCGTTGCCGGTATTAGATGGCGGACACCTAGTATTTTTTGCTATCGAAGGAATTACTGGCAAACCTGTTTCAGAACGCGTACAAGAAATAGGATTTAGGATTGGTGCAGTATTGGTGATGGCTCTGATGAGCTTAGCCATTTTTAATGATTTTATGCGCTTATAACAATTAAATAGGACGTTCTTTTTTCTTATGTTCAAAAAGCAGTTGGTTGTTGGACTTTTTCTGGCCTGCGTAGGCGGTGCTAGCTATGCTGAATCGGATTCAGCTTTCACCGTAACAGATATTCGTATTGAAGGCTTACAACGGGTTTCTTTAGGTGCAGCTTTATTACAAATCCCATTGCGAGTCGGGGATGAAGTTGATGCCGCAGAAGTTAGTGACAGTATTAAGCGTTTGTACCGTAGTGGTAACTTTGAAGATATTAAAGTCTACCGTGATGGTAATGGGTTGGTGTTTAAGGTTCTTGAAAGACCGACAGTGAGCAACATCGAATTTTCCGGTAATGACGACATTAAGACGGAACAGTTGGAAGAGTCGCTGCGTTCATCTGGAATTAAAATTGGTGAGCCTTTAGATAAAACCAATTTACGTAATATCGAAAAAAGCCTCGAAGATTTTTACTATAGTGTTGGTAAATATAGTGCCCGAGTTAGTTCTATTGTTACCCCACTTCCTCGTAATCGGGTTGATTTAAAATTTACTTTTCAAGAAGGTCTATCTGCCGAGATTGAACAGATTAATATCATTGGTAATGAGAAGTTCTCTTCAGGTGAGCTGATCAAACGGATGAGTTTAAGTGACAGCGCTCCTTGGTGGAACGTGCTGGCTGACCAAAAATATCAAAAACAAAAGTTGGCAGGCGATTTAGAAACCATTAATAGTTTCTATTACGACCGTGGCTATATTCGTTTTAATATTGACTCAACTCAAGTTGCTCTTACTCCAGATAAGAAAGGTATTTATATCACCATCAATGTGGATGAAGGTGAGGTTTACAGCATAGACAAGGTCGAGTTATCGGGTAACTTGTTGGATAAAAGTGAAGAACTCAATGGCTTAGTCGCAATACAACCGGGTGATACTTATAGTGGTTCTGCGGTAACCCAAACTGAAGACCTTATTGCTAAGTTTTTAGGCCGTTATGGTTACGCTTATCCTCAGGTAAATGTGTTTCCGGTGATTAACGATGAAGATAAATCCGTAGTATTGAATATCAATATCGATCCTGGTAGCCGTGTTTACGTTCGCCGAATCAATATTAGCGGTAATACCATTACTAAAGATGAAGTGATTCGCCGAGAAATGCGCCAAATGGAAGGCACTTGGTTGTCTAGTCGTTTGGTTGAGCAATCTAGAGCGAGATTGAGTCGTTTAGGTTATTTTGAAACTGTTGACGTTGATACCGTGAAATTGCCCGGCTCCGAAGATCAAGTTGATGTCAACTTTGTGGTAAAAGAGCAGCCTTCAGGTTCATTCAATGCAGGTGTGGGCTATGGTACCGAATCGGGTTTAAGCTTGTCTGCCGGGGTACAACAAGATAACTTCTTAGGTTCGGGTAATCGCGCAGGGGTTAACGTTAGTACCAATAAATATTCGAAAAACTTCGATATTAATTTTACTAACCCTTACTTTACTAAAGATGGTGTGAGTTTTGGTGGCCGCTTCTATTACACCGACTTTGAAGCTTCTAAAGCAGATATCGTAGACTATAACAACGAAACCATTGGCTTGCGTGGTACCTTAGGTTTCCCGGTTAACGAAGATAACCGTTTAAGTCTCAGCCTTGGTGTCGAACAAAATAAAATTTCTCAATTAAATGCCTATGCTCAAATTCAGCAGTTCTGGGACATTTATTCTCCCCATCGTAATGATGATGGTTCACTAACCTTTCAGTCGGTGGACGCAACGCTAGGTTGGACGCGAAATACTCTCAATAACGGTACTATGCCTACAGCAGGCTCGTCACAGCGCTTTGATACCAAAATAACCGTGCCTGGCTCGGACGTTCAGTATTTCAAAATGAGCTTTGATACTCGGCATTTCTTCCCGATAACCAGTAATCATGACTGGGCTTTTTCGATTCGTGGCAAAGTGGGCTACGGTAATGGTTATGGTGAGCTAGAAGGTAACGAGCAAATACTACCATTTTTTGAAAACTTTTATGGCGGTGGTTATTCATCGTTGCGTGGTTTCCGTTCTAATACTGTAGGCCCGCGCGCTTTATACTTAGTCGATAATAGTGGTAGTTCTTATGTTACTGCTTCCAATGATTCGGTAGGCGGTAATGCTATTGCCGTTGGTTCTGCCGAAATTATTTTCCCCACGCCGTTCCTCGATGAAGCCTATATTCGCCAGGTGCGTACCACCGCCTTCATCGATTTTGGTACCGTATGGGATACCGAATTTGACTATGACAAATTTAGTCAAATGCAATGTATAAGCTATTGTGACCGTTTCGGTGATTACTCATCACCGGATCGGATTCGAGCATCGGTAGGTGTGTCTATTCAATGGTTCTCACCAATGGGGCCATTGGTATTCTCGTTTGCCAAGCCAATTAAAAAGTATGATGGTGACCGTTCCGAGTCTTTCTCATTTAATATTGGCCAAACTTTTTAAACTTTGATTTTAGGAGTAAATCTTTTGAAAAAACTAATCGCCGCAGTCGCCCTTGCCATTACTATGATGAGCTCAAGCTTTGCTGCTCAAGCTGAAACTAAGATTGCAGTTATCAATATTGCTGAGGTATTCCAACAACTGCCTCAGCGTGATGCCCTGCAAAAAACTTTAAAAGATGAGTTTGAAGTTCGGGTTCAAGAAGTGCGCGGTCTTGAATCAGAAATGCAACGTCTTTATGAAAAACGAGAAAAAGACGGTGAGTTATTAGGGCAGCAAGAGGTCACTAAAATTACTCGTCAGTTAGAAACAATGCAGGCTGAATATAAACTTAAACGTAAGAATCTAGAAGAAGATCAGCGTCGTCGTGGTGCTGAAGAGCAACAAAAGTTAATGGTTAAAGTTCAAGGTGCGATTGTTGAAGTATCTAAATCTGAGGGCTACGATTTAGTATTGCCATTAGATGCAACCGCATACGCTGCTGATTCTTTAGACATCACTAAGCTAGTTATTCAGCAAGTTAGTAAGAGTAAGTAAATATGACATTCAGCCTTGGCCAAATAGCTGAGCAACTTGGCCTCACCTTAATTGGTGATGCCGAGCAAGTAATTTCCAAAATCGCTCCCTTTGAAAAAGCCGGGGAGCAAGAGATCAGTTTTATTACCAATGCTAAGTATTTGCCGTTGTTAGCAAACTGTAAGGCCAGTGCTCTCATTTTAACCGAACATCACGCGGCTTCTTTCAGTGGCAATGTGTTGTTGAGTGAAGACCCTTATGTCAGTTATGCAAAATTAGCCCAGTTGTTTGATACCACACCAGCCTGCGCAGAAGCCATTCACCCCAGTGCGGTGATTGATGAAAGCGTTGAGTTAGGCGAGCTGGTTTCAATTGGCGCCAATGCGGTCATTGAGAGTGGCGTTAAGCTCGGCGATGGAGTTCAGATTGGTGCTGGTTGTTTTGTTGGTAAAAACGCCCGTATCGGTAGTCACACCAAGCTGTGGCCTAACTGTAGCATTTATCATTCGGTTGAGTTGGGTGAGCGTTGTCTGATCCAAGCGAATACTGTTATTGGTAGTGATGGCTTTGGTTATGCCAATCAACAGGGGCAGTGGGTTAAGATCCCGCAACTCGGTTCGGTAGTGATTGGTGATTGTGTTGAAATCGGCGCTTCGGTAACAATTGACCGCGGCGCTTTGGACAATACTACCATTGACTCAAATGTGATAATCGATAATCAGGTTCATATCGCTCACAATGTCACCATTGGCAGCGGTACCGCTATTGCCGGTACTACCGGTATTGCCGGCAGTACTAGTATTGGCCGTTATTGTATAATTGGTGGTGGAGTAGCTATTAATGGCCACATTGATATTTGTGATCAGGTGACCATTACCGGTTATTCAATGGTGACTAAGTCCATTTCTGAACCCGGAACTTATTCATCGGGTATGCCAATCCAAGCCAACCGTCAATGGCGTAAATCAATGGCGCGTCTTTCTCAATTAGACGAGATGCATAAACGAATTGTTAGCTTAGAGCGCCACCAGCGCCCTGAAGCAGAGTAAAGCTAGGAAACTATTTTGACAACAGAACTTAACCGTTTAGAAATTCAAGACATTATGGCCTTATTGCCACATCGTTACCCATTTTTGTTGGTTGACAGAGTATTGGATTTCCAAGAAGGGAAAACGCTTCACGCGATAAAAAATGTGACGGTGAATGAACCTTGCTTTACAGGACATTTTCCACAACAGCCAGTATTCCCAGGTGTATTGATTTTAGAGGCTCTAGCTCAATGTACCGGTATATTGGCATTTAAATCGACCTCTAAGCCTGCAGACAACGAGCTGTATTACTTTGCTGGTATCGATAATGCTAGGTTTAAAAAGCCAGTTGGTCCGGGGGACGTCCTACATTTAGAAGTAGAATTGCTACGAGATCGTCGTGGTATCGGCAAGTTTAGTTGTGTGGCTAAGGTCGACGACGAAGTGGTATGCAGTGCCGAAATTATGTGTGCTCGTAGAGCCTTTAAATAGGTGGAACCGCTTATGATTGATAGCTCTGTAACGATTCATCCAACTGCCATTATCGAAGGTAATGTCAGCATTGGTGCCAATACCTCGGTTGGCGCGTATAGCATTATTCGTGGTGATGTTGAAATTGGCGAAAATTGCCAAATTGCTTCACATGTGGTGATAAAAGGTCATTCAAAAATAGGTAATAATAACCGTATTTTTCAGTTTGCCTCGGTAGGAGAAGACTGCCAAGATTTGAAATATGCTGGTGAAGAAACTTACTTAGAAATTGGCGATAACAATACCATTCGAGAGAGTGTCACCATTCATCGGGGAACGACTCAAGACAATAGCGTGACTAAAATCGGCAATAACTGTCTATTTATGATTAACGCTCATGTGGCACACGATTGTATCGTGGGTAATGGTTGTATCTTCGCTAACAACGCTACTTTAGCTGGTCACGTGACCATTGGTGATAATGTTATTTTTGGCGGACAAGCGGCTATTCACCAGTTCGGCAAAGTGGGATCCTACGCTTTTGTTGGCGGTTGTGCGGCGGTAAATAAAGACGTACCTCCCTATGTGATGGCGGTAGGTAACTATGCTCGCCCTGTAGCCGTAAATACTGAAGGCTTATTGCGTCGCGGCTTTAGTAAGGACGCGATTAAAGCGATTCGCCAAGCTTATAAAACCCTTTATAGAAGCGGTAATACCCTTGAAGAAGCGTTAAAGCAAATTGAACTCTCAGCTGAGCAGTTCCCAGAAGTAAAAGTGTTTGCTGACTTCTTAAAAGAAAACGGCCGAGGCATTGTCCGTTAGTTTAAGGTAGTTAGTGGCTATCGCTCGGCGGTAGCGCAGGCCTTATTAAGCCCTAACTTTTGGTTAGGGCTTTTTTATTGGCGGTTGTTGCGATTGTAGTGATGGCTTTGCTCCCTTCTCTCGGTTGGTGTAGTGAACTAAATAGTCGCTATTACCACAGCCATACTTAATCAAAGAGCTGTACGTTAAACTGAGCAATTTAGCCTTCTGCTAACCAGTTAGCAAGAAAAGCCAGCTCAAGCTTGGGTAGTTATGCTTGTTTGCTGAATTCAACTTTATTGTTAGTAATGTTTTTTTTGACTTACTCTGAGAGACTGTTCGCGTAGTCGATTTGAGCTTACAAATCCTATTTGCAAGGGTTCTGCTAAAGGGATAAAAAATGACAGCATGTGTTATCATACGGGCGTATACAAAGTAATATTAATTAGAACTATTTTAAGCGGGTGCCATAGTGGTACTGTAAAGCGTTATCTCTAAGCAAGTGCTTTTAACTCAATGACAAATAAAGATAAATTACACATAGCCATCGTTGCTGGAGAGGTTTCCGGTGATATCTTAGGCGCTGGGTTGATATCGGCCCTTAAACAACGTTATCCCAATGCTCACTTTTCTGGAATAGCAGGGCCTTTGATGCAGCAACAAGGCTGTGAAGCCCTCTATGATATGGAAGAGTTATCGGTGATGGGTTTGGTTGAAGTGTTGGGACGTTTACCGCGTATCCTTAAAATTCGTCGCCATTTAATTAAGCATTATTTGCAGTCTCCACCTGATATTTATATTGGTATAGATGCTCCAGATTTTAATTTGGGAGTAGAGCAAAAGCTGCACCAGCAAGCGATTAAAACAGTGCATTATGTTAGCCCTTCTGTGTGGGCTTGGAAGCAAAAAAGAGTATTTAAGATTAAGCAAGGCTGTAACAAAATTTTGGTATTTCTGCCTTTTGAAAAAGCCTTTTATCAGCGCTTCGATGTGCCTTGTGAATTTGTCGGTCATACGTTGGCGGATCAAATTCCTTTAGTTAATCCACAAAAGCCAGCTCTTGAGCAACTAGGCCTTGATCCTAATAACAAAGTCTTAGCGATGTTACCGGGCAGTCGAAACGCGGAAGTGGGTTTGTTAACTCCGGTATTTTTGGCGGCGGCTAAGCAATTGACTCAGCGCTATACGGGCTTACAAATTGTGGTGCCATTGGTTAATCAGCGACGACGTGAGCAATTTGAAGCCTTGTTGGCTGAGCACGCTCCAGAGTTAAAGCTAACATTGGTAGACGGTCAGGCGCGAACAGTGATGACCGCGGCCGATGTTGTGTTATTAGCGTCAGGCACGGCGACGTTAGAGGCTATGTTGGTAAAACGGCCTATGGTAGTAGCTTACCGCTTTAAACCGCTGACCTACCGTATCGCCAAGCTCATTGTTAAAGCCAAATTTGCGGCGCTGCCTAACCTGCTAGCCGATAAGATGTTGGTGCAGGAGTATGTTCAAGAGCAGTGCACCAGTGACAACATCGTTCAAGAAGTTTCGCGTTTATTAGATACTGACAATAGTGAGCTACTGGCTAGGTTTACTCAGCTACATCAGCAAATTCGCTGTGATGCAGATCAAAAAGCCGCCCAAGCTATTGTCGACGTTATTAACAGCTAGTAGTCATTTGTTTTAGGAATCCTTATGTCAGAGTTTATTTATCCTAGTGGCTATCAGTGTTTTGCTGGTGTTGATGAAGTGGGGCGTGGCCCTCTAGTGGGCGATGTGGTAACCGCAGCGGTGATACTTGATCCTGCTAAGCCGATAATCGGTTTAAATGATTCTAAAAAACTTTCAGAAAAGAAGCGCCAGCTATTAGCCGATGAAATCAAAACCAAAGCTAAGGCTTGGGCGATTGCTCGTGCTAAGCCTGCAGAAATCGACCAACTGAATATTTTGCATGCCACCATGTTGGCCATGTCGCGCGCCGTAGCGGCGTTAGCTATTACGCCCGATTTTGTTTTAGTTGATGGTAACCGTGAACCATCGTTGCTAGTTCCTTGTCAGGCAGTAGTGAAAGGGGACGGTTTGGTGGCTGAAATTAGCGCGGCTTCAATTATCGCTAAAGTGGCTCGGGACCAAGAAATGCTTGAGCTGGATGCGCGACACCCGGAATATCAGTTTGCTAAGCATAAGGGGTATCCCACTGCCTTACATTTAGACATGTTGCAAAAACACGGTGCTATTGCTGAGCATCGTCGCAGTTTTAAACCGGTACAGCGTGTATTGGGGGAGTTTTGAGTTTGTCGTCAACTAGTCAATCGCCAGCCTTTATTCACCTAAGAGTCCATTCAGACTTTTCTATGGTCGATGGTTTGAAAAAGGTCAAGCCCATCGTGGCTAAGGCGGCAGAATTAAATATGCCGGCAATTGCTCTGACCGACCAAACTAACATGTGTGGTTTGGTTAAATTTTATGGTGAAGCACATAATCAGGGGATTAAACCCATAGTGGGTTGTGACTTCTATGTGCAATCGGAAGAATTTGCCGATGAGCTATTCCGCTTGACCTTGCTGGCCAAAGATAATCAAGGTTATCAGAATATCACCATGTTGATTTCTCGGGCTTATTTGCGTGGTCATGTTCAGGCGCGTCCTGTTATCGACAAGCAATGGTTGGTGGAACATGCCGACGGGGTGATTATTCTGTCCGGCGCTCGTCAGGGCGATGTGGGTAAGGCTTTACTCAAGGGAAATCCGGTACTGCTAGAGCGTTGTGTGAGCTTTTATCAACAACATTTTTCTAATAATTACTTCCTCGAATTGATTCGAACTGGGCGTCCAGATGAAGAAAACTATCTTCATCAAGCGGTTGCCTTGGCGGCGGAGCAACATTTGCCAGTGGTTGCCACCAATGAAGTCGTATTTCTTGAAGAGGAACAGTTTCAACCACATGAAGTTCGTGTTGCTATTCATGATGGTTACGCAATTGACGATAGCCGTCGCCCCAAAAAGTATAGCCCACAGCAGTACCTACGCAGCGAACAAGAAATGCTTGAGCTGTTCGCAGACATTCCGGAAGCCTTACAAAATTCCGTAGAAATTGCCAAACGCTGTAACGTTACGGTGCGGTTGGGTGAGTATTTTCTTCCAGATTTCCCCACCGGCGGTATGCCTATTGAAGAGTATTTTTGTAAGGTATCGCGCGATGGCTTAGAAGAACGCTTGGAGTTTTTATTTCCCGATCCTGAAGAACGGGCGAAGCGACGTCCGGAATACGATGAACGTCTACAAACCGAGTTAGATGTGATTAACCAAATGGGCTTCCCTGGTTACTTCCTTATCGTGATGGAGTTTATTCAGTGGAGTAAAGATAATAATATTCCGGTTGGCCCTGGGCGCGGTTCTGGTGCCGGCTCTTT
>NZ_JBNKPP010000017.1:0-12054 GCF_050295395.1 Agarivorans sp. | reverse complement strand
AAAGTGCGCTAAGTCTGAAAGTCTTGCGGCAGTTTTTCAAGTAAAGGTTGGTCTAATTCAGGCAAATCGCCTAAATCTTTCAAACCAAAGTAATCTAAAAACTCAGAAGTAGTGGCAAACAAGGTCGGACGCCCTGGAATTTCCTTATGACCGACACTGCGGATCCAATTACGCTCTTTTAATACACTAATAATATGGCTACTTACCGCTACCCCGCGAATTGCCTCGATTTCGCCGCGAGTGATCGGTTGGCGATAAGCAATTAAGGTGAGAGTTTCTAACATCGCACGACTAAATTTAGGGGCCTTTTCAGCCCATAACAATGAAAGATAAGGCGCATACTCTTGGCGAGCTCTAAACTGGTAACCCGACGCGGTTTCGGCAAGCTCAATGGCTGAATCTTGATAACGCTGACTCAATTCATCCAAAATCATATTAACCTGAGTACGAGCCAAGCCCACTTCAGCCAATACCGTAGCCTGTAAGTCTTTAACGCTTAAGGGACGACCAGCCACAAACAAGGCCGCCTCTACCAATTTCACCAAATTTAGTTTACTCACTGAGTGGCCACCTCATTGGTCACTAAAATAACCTGAATGGCCATTAAAGGCTGACTTTGTACACACTTAATGTAGCCCTCTTTAATCAACTCCAAAATGGCCAAAAAGCTCACCACTAAACCCGCTCGCCCCTCACTCAAGCTAAACAACTGACTAAACTCAACAAAACGATGAGCTTGCAGTTTGGCCAAAATATCGCTCATGCGTTGTCGAGTAGACAATTTTTCTCGTTTGATTTCGTGATGTTCAAAGTTTTTAACCCGCTGGGCTATACCGCGTAAGGCCTCAACTAATTGCTCCATCGCCACTTCTGGATAAATCACATTCACCGGCATATCCACTGGTTTAGCCACCTCCACCATATGGATATCGCGCTGCTGACGCGGCAAATTGTCGACCTTCTCGCTGGCGTCTTTGTAAAGCTCGTACTCTTGCAAGCGCCGAATCAGCTCTGCTCGTGGGTCGGCTTCTTCTTGCTCAAATTCTGGCGTCGGCAATAAGGTGCGTGACTTTATCTCCGTCAGTAGCGCCGCCATCACTAAGTATTCTGCCGCCAGCTCCAACTTTAGCTGTTGCATCGCCTCAATATAATCCATGTATTGTTGAGTAATCGCCAATACAGGCAAATGTTCGATATCGAGTTTTTGCTTGCGGATCAAATAAAGCAATAAGTCCAGTGGCCCTTCAAACTGCTCAAGGATCACTTCCATGGCATCGGGCGGAATAAATAAGTCTTCAGGCAGCTCTAGCCAGGGCTCACCATTGACACTGGCAAGCGTTAACTGCTGGGTGGGAGATGCCTTATCTAACATTACTCAAAAGGACTCGTATCGCCAGCGCCATAACGTAGAATTTCGGGCTCATCTTCCGATAGGTCGATCACCGTTGTCGGCTGCTCCCCTAAAAATCCGCCATTAACAATCAAGTCTACTTGTTGCTCTAGCGCATCACGAATTTGCTCGGGATCAGATTCAGTAAAATCATTACCCGGCAAGATTAGACTCGATGACATCAAAGGCTCCCCCAACGCTTCTAGCATATCCAGCGCAATGCGATTATTCGGAATACGAATACCGATAGTTTTGCGCTTAGGGTTTAACAGCCGCCGAGGAACCTCTTTAGTGCCTCTGAAAATAAAAGTATACGGTCCGGGGGTGTTATTACGTAACAGACGAAACGCCTGGTTACCCACTCGGGCGTATTCAGACAGCTCCGATAAATCACGACACATTAAAGTGAAATGGTGATTTTTATCTAGTTGACGGATCCGGCAGATACGCTCTAATGCGGCTTTATCGCCGATATGGCAGCCAATGGCATAACCTGAATCGGTGGGATAAATCACCACCCCGCCCTGTTTAATTAGGGCAGCGGCTTGTTTCATTAGACGCTGCTGTGGATTATCTGGGTGTACATAGAAAAATTGGCTCATTACTATCCCTGCTCATACTCATGGCCCAAGGCCCTGCAGACTAATATGCTTGCCAGAGCTGCCATACTGGCTGGCACTTGTCTGGCAATTGTAACCCTCGGCCCAGCTCTCGCCAAGCAGAAGGATGATGAAAATCAGAGCCCTGTGAAGCACTTAGCTGATGTTGCTCGGCAAGGTCTGCTAACCACATTAATTGATCTTTAGACATTTGTGGCATCGCCACTTCAATGGCATCACCACCAAGCTCAGCAAACTCAGCCACTAACTTACGGATCCACTTATTCGATAAATCATAGTGAGTAGGATGAGCCAGAACTGCCACCCCCTTTGCCTGATGGATAAGGTCTATGGCCTCGCCAATGCTCATCCAATTATTGGGCACATAGCCGGTATTGCCGCGGCTTAAATACTTATCGAACACCTTGTTAAAACTACTCGCTAGGCCTCTGTCTATTAATACTTTTGCGAAATGAGAGCGGGTAATCGGCGCCGCCCCTGCCAGCTGTTTAGCCTGCTCATATACACCGCTAATTCCTGCCTTGGTTAAGCGCTGGCTCATTTCTTGGGCTCGTAACTCGCGTTTTTCTCGTTGCAAACTTAACTGCTGCTGTAAACTCTGATGCGTAATATCGAGGTTTAAACCGACAACATGAATATCAAAAGCATGCCAAGCACAGGAAATTTCTGTTCCGGGAATCACTTGTAGGTGTTTTGCGCAGGCTTGCGCTTGTTCAATACCCGCAGTGGTATCGTGATCGGTTATCGCCAACACATCGACTTGCATATTTTCTGCCCGCATAACAATCTCTTTGGGACTTAAACCACCATCAGATGCGGTAGTATGGCAATGCAAATCAAATCGCATTAAATTTCCTAATTTTTTTCTTGACTTAGTTATGTCATTTACAGTTAACTAAGTTTACCAAATTGATCAGGAATAAACATGACAACTTTTCTTCTAACCAACAAAACTTGGTGGTGGCGCACTCCGAAATAAGCGGGTGTGAGTTGTTGTATTTCCAAATCATTAAACAGAACAACAAAAAGCCCGCTAAACGCGGGCTTTTTTTTATTTGCGCTACGGCCTTAATTAGGAGTAACGAACAATGAGTAACCACCCTAGGGTGCACCTAAAAAACGATCTCATCGATGCCAGTTATGTCGATGACCCATTAAGCTTATATCAAGAGTTGTGTAAAGAGACTCAACACAACCTGTTATTAGAGTCTTGTGAAATAGACAGTAAAGAAAACTTACAAAGCTTAATCTTAGCCGATGCCGCAGTGAAGATAATCTGCCAAGGGCGCGAAGTTCAATTTAACGCCTTATCGACAAATGGTGAGGCGGTTATAGCCAGCGTAGCAGAGCATACCGACCACACCCTAATCACCAACCATAGTGCCAAGCAACTCGTTTTAAACTTCCCTCTCCCCACCGCCAACTTAGATGAAGATTCTCGATTAAAAGCTGCCTCTCCAGTTGATGCTCTGCGCATCATCGTTAAGCTTTACGGCGACTTGGCCTATCATGAAAAAGGGGTATTTTTAGGCGGGGTGTTCGCCTACGATTTCATCGCTAGCTTTGAGCAGTTGCAAGAGGTAGCCCAAAGCACTAATAGTTGCCCAGATTTCCAATTCTACTTAGCCGAAACATTACTATTAATAGACCATCAAGAACAAATCACCCACATTATCGGCTCGGTCTATGAACAACAAGAAACCACCCGGATTGCAGAGCGATTAGCTCATTTAGCTGAACTGTGCGAACACAAAAACCATCAACAAGCCCCCACTGAGATTAACGACTACCAAGGTAGAATTGAAGCAGACATAAGCGATAGAGATTACTGCAATAATGTGGAAATTATGAAGGATTACATTCGCCAAGGCGATATCTTTCAAGTCGTTCCGTCGCGCAGTTTTACCCTTTCTTGCCCTGATACACTGGCCGCTTATCGAGAGCTAAAACTCACTAATCCCAGCCCTTACATGTTCTACCTTAAAGACAGCGACTTTGTGATTTTTGGCGCATCACCCGAAAGCGCTATTAAGTACTCAGCAACCAGTCGTGATGTAGAAATTTACCCCATTGCTGGCACCCGTAAGCGAGGCTTTAATTCCGATGGTTCAATTAATAAAGACCTCGATGGACGCCTTGAGCTAGAGCTTCGTTTAGATAAAAAAGAAACTGCCGAACACATCATGCTAGTAGACTTGGCACGTAATGACGTAGCACGGATCAGCGAGCCAGGCTCCCGTCATGTAGCAGACCTACTAAAAGTGGACCGTTACAGCCATGTTATGCACCTTGTGTCGCGCGTTGTTGGTACCTTACGTAACGACCTAGACGCTCTGCACGCCTACCAAGCCTGTATGAATATGGGCACACTGGTTGGCGCACCTAAAATTCGAGCGTCTGAGTTAATTCGTCAAGTAGAACAAAAACGCCGTGGTAGTTATGGCGGTGCCGTAGGCTACTTGGCGGGCAATGGCGATATGGATACCTGTATTGTTATTCGCTCAGCCTTTGTTAAAGATCAGCTGGCCCATGTACAAGCCGGCGCTGGGGTGGTGTATGATTCGGTGCCACAAGCGGAGGCTGACGAAACTCGCAATAAAGCCGCCGCAGTATTAAACGCCATCGCCCGTGCTCACGGTTCAACTTTAAAGGATGTTAGTCATGACTCATAGTGTCTTTCTACTCGATAACTTTGACTCGTTCACTTACAACCTAGTGGACCAATTTCGTAGCCAAGGTCTAGATGTACGTATTTATCGCAACCATTTAAGCGCTCAAGAAATTAAACAACATATTGATGACAGCCCAACACCACCAGTATTGGTATTGTCACCTGGCCCAGGCAACCCACAACAAGCGGGCTGCATGTTAGAACTGATCGATTTGTGTAAAGGTGAAGTACCCATTATTGGTATTTGTCTAGGTCATCAAGCCTTAGTCGAAAGCTACGGTGGTGTGGTAGGCAAAGCCGATGAAATTGTCCACGGCAAATCCTCTGCTATTGAGCACGATAACCGCTTGATGTTTGAAGGCTTAAGTAACCCTTTGCCAGTGGCGCGCTACCACTCATTAGTGGCTACATCGACTCCAACAACCTTAACAGTAAACGCCCACTACCAAGCGATGCCGATGGCAATAATTAATGAACAAGATAAAGTGGTAGGCTTTCAATTCCACCCTGAATCCATTTTAACTAGCGAAGGGGCCACACTTCTCACCCGTAGCTTAGAATGGGCCATCCAAAAGGAGGACGCATAATGCAGGCTATTTTAGAACAGCTATTTCAAAGACAAGATCTTAGCATTGAACAAGCGCAACAGGTATTTAGCCAAGTGGTTCAAGGTGAGGTAGACCCAATTGTTTTGTCATCTTTACTGACAGCGTTAAAAATGAAAGGGGAGCAACCGCAAGAGATTGCCGGTGCCGCTAAAGCCCTATTAGCCAACGCAGCCCCCTTCCCTAGCCCAGATTATGAGTTTGCCGACATCGTGGGCACAGGTGGAGATGGCCACAATACCATTAACATTTCTACCACTGCTGCTTTTGTTGCAGCTAGCCTAGGGGTGAAAGTGGCGAAACACGGTAACCGCAGTGTTTCAAGTAAATCTGGCTCTTCTGATTTACTGGCCGCACTAGGCATTAATATTCAAATGAGCCCAAAAACAGCGCGTCGTTGTTTGGATGAGCTAGGCCTGTGTTTTTTATTCGCCCCGCAGTACCACGCAGGGATCCGTCACGCCATGCCGGTGCGCCAAACCTTAAAAACTCGCACCATTTTTAATGTACTGGGGCCGCTAATTAACCCTGCCCACCCCACCATGGAGATCATGGGTGTGTATGACCCAGCGCTGATTGCTCCCATTGCTAAAACCTTGCAACAACTTGGTATGAAAAAGGCCATGGTCATTCATGGCGCAGGCTTAGATGAAGTAGCCATACACGGTGAAACCCTAGTGGCCGAAGTCAATGGTGATAGCATCATCGAGTACCGCTTAAACCCAGCAGATTTTGGTGTGGAACACGCAGAGCTAGATGCGATTAAGGGCGGCACTCCAGAAGAAAACAAAGCCATCACCTTACAACTGCTACAAGGCCAAGCCAGCCCGGCTCAACAAGCCGCGGTTGCGGTTAATGTTGCTTTGTTACTAAAATTAGCTGGCAAAACCGATGACCTAGCAGAAGGAGTTAAGATGGCGCTAGCAGAGATGGCATCTGGTCGAGCACTCACCTTAGCAAACCAATTGGCGGAGATGAGCCAGTGAGCCAAGTAGAACCTAAACAAGCCACTATTTTAGATAAAATCGTTGCCGACAAAGAGATATGGTTAGCCGAGCAGATGCAAAGCCAGCCATTGGACAGCTTTATCGACCAAGTTGGGCCCACTGAGCGTAGTTTTTATCAAGCGCTGTCGGGTAAACCCGCCAAGTTTATTCTTGAATGTAAAAAAGCATCTCCATCAAAGGGGCTTATTCGTCCAGAGTTTGACCTAGACCTAATTGCTGGTGTTTATAAAAACTATGCTGCGGCTATTTCGGTACTTACCGATAACAAGTACTTCCAAGGTGAATTTGCTTACGTGACCCAAGTGCGTGAACAGGTTGAGCAACCGGTATTATGTAAAGATTTTTTCATCGATGAATACCAAATTTACCTTGCCCGCCATCATAAAGCGGATGCCATCTTGCTGATGTTATCGGTATTAGATGACAACGAATACCGCTTGCTAGCGGAAGTGGCTCACAAACTCAACATGGGCGTACTAACCGAGGTAAGCAATCAAGCTGAACTAGAGCGTGCTATTACTCTGAACGCTAAAGTCATCGGCATTAATAACCGTAACTTACGGGACCTGTCTATCAGCTTGGAAAGAACCCCCGAGCTGGCCAAACAAATTCCGGAAGACCGGATTATTATCTCCGAGTCAGGGATCTACCAACACCAGCAAGTACGGGAATTAGCCCAATACGCCAACGGCTTTTTAGTGGGCAGTTCACTAATGAGCCAAGATGATGTGGACATGGCTTGCCGTAAGCTCATCTTAGGCGAAAACAAAGTCTGTGGATTAACTCAAGAGCAAGATGTGCAAGCGACCTACCAAGCTGGAGCGGTATACGGCGGCTTAATTTTTGCCGAAAAATCACCGCGCTGTGTCAGCCTAGCCCAAGCAGAAAAACTGACTCAAGCGGCTCCCCTTAACTTTGTCGGGGTATTTGTGAATAGCTCGGTAGATGAGGTTGCCCAGATTGCCAACCAACTACAATTACATGCGGTTCAATTGCATGGCAATGAAGACGAGCAATACATCACTCAACTCAAAGCCAAATTAAATACCAGCCTTGTTTGGAAAGCCCTTGGCGTAACCGATTCTCTGCCACAAGCGCCAAGTAACGCCGATAAGATTTTATTTGATAGCAAGGTTGCCGGGCAAAGCGGCGGTACCGGACAAACCTTTAATTGGCAATTATTAGGTGAGCACAGTCAAGGTGCGATGCTGGCAGGCGGCATAGGCTTAGATAATATTCAAGACGCCTTAACTTATGCTGCAGCCGGATTAGATTTGAACTCAGGTGTAGAACAAACACCGGGGATAAAAGACCCAGCCAAAATAACAGCTGCGTTTCAACAAATTAGACAGTACTAGTCGTAACTAAACGAGTCGTACTTAAATTTTTTAACGAATAAGAGTCAACAATGAGTAAATTAAATTCCTATTTTGGAGAGTTCGGCGGGCAGTTTGTGCCACAGATCCTCGTCCCAGCTCTCGACCAACTTGAACAAGCTTTTATCGATGCTCAGCAAGATCCCGAGTTCTTGGATGAGTTCAATGGTCTACTAAGCGAATATGCCGGGCGTCCAACGCCTCTCACGTTGTGCCGTAATTTGACCGCCGGCACCAAGACGAAAATCTACTTAAAACGAGAAGACTTACTTCATGGTGGAGCCCATAAAACCAACCAAGTATTAGGTCAAGCTCTGCTAGCTAAACGCATGGGCAAAAAAGAAATTATCGCCGAAACCGGCGCGGGTCAACATGGCGTAGCCACCGCCTTAGCCTGTGCCTTATTAGGCCTTAAGTGTCGTGTATACATGGGTGCCATCGATTGTGAGCGACAAAAACCCAACGTATTTCGTATGCGCTTAATGGGTGCAGAAGTGATTCCAGTGCATAGCGGTTCCTCCACCTTAAAAGATGCCTGTAATGAAGCCTTGCGCGACTGGGCTGCCAGCTACGACACCGCTCACTATTTACTAGGGACAGCGGCCGGCCCTCATCCTTTCCCGACCATCGTTCGTGAATTTCAGAAAATGATCGGTGAAGAAGCTAAACAGCAAATCTTAAAAGCGGAAGGTCGTCTACCCGACGCCGTCATCGCTTGTGTGGGTGGTGGCTCTAACGCTATTGGCATGTTTGCCGACTTCATTGATGAAGAAGGGGTTCAATTAATAGGTGTAGAACCAGCAGGAAAGGGTATCGATACCGATCAGCACGGTGCACCTTTAAAGCATGGCCGTAAGGGTATGTTTTTTGGTATGCACTCTTTATTAATGCAAGACAAAAATGGCCAGATTGAAGAGTCATACTCAATTTCTGCAGGCTTAGATTTCCCATCAGTTGGCCCGCAACATGCCTACTTAAATTCCATTGGTCGTGCAAGTTATGAATCGGCAACCGATGAAGAAGCCTTGGCAGCCTTCCAAACTTTGGCCAAAAGCGAAGGTATTATTCCAGCTTTAGAATCTGCCCACGCTTTAGCCTATGCGCTAAAACTTGCTCAGCAAAATAAAGATAAAGAGCAAATTTTGCTAGTAAATCTATCAGGCCGTGGCGACAAAGACATCTTCACCGTTGCCGATATTTTTGAACAAAGAGGAAGCCTATAATGACTCAACGCTACGCTAAATTATTTGAACGCTTGGCCGCTGATAACCAAGGTGCCTTTGTTCCTTTTGTTACTTTAGGTGACCCTAACTTTGAACAGTCCTTGGCGATTATCGATGCATTAGTTGAAGGTGGAGCCGATGCCCTTGAGCTTGGCATTCCATTCTCTGATCCCGTTGCCGATGGTCCAACTATTCAAGGTGCCAATGTAAGAGCATTAGCCGCAGGGGTTACACCCCCACGCTGTTTGGAAATGCTCAGCACTATCCGTAGCAAACACCCAGAAGTGCCTATCGGATTGCTACTTTACGCCAACCTTGTTTATTCTACCGGCATCGATGCCTTCTATCAGAAACTGGCAGCCGCTGGAGTCGATTCGGTATTAGTAGCCGATGTACCTGTTCATGAATCAGCCCCATTTAGAGAAGCGGCAAACAAACATGGTCTACAAAGTATTTTCATCGCCCCACCGAACGCCGATGAAGCCACTCTAGCTAAAGTCGCAGAATATGGTCAAGGCTACACCTACCTAGTAAGCCGTGCAGGTGTCACCGGCACAGAAACCAAAGCAGGTGCTCCGGTGGGTAAATTACTCGACAAACTTAAACAGTACAACGCCCCACCCGCTTTACTCGGCTTTGGTATTGCTAACCCAGAGCAAGTTAAAGAAACCATAATTGCAGGTGCTGCGGGCGCTATTTCCGGTTCAGCCGTAGTTAAGTTGATTGAGCAACACTTAGACCAGCCTGAGGCGATGTTAGCTGCGTTGCGTGACTTTACCCGTACAATGAAAGCCGCTACCGTTTAGCTTAAGAACTTGCTACTATCAAAAGCCGCCTGTTTAGCGGCTTTTTTATTTGACGCGCTTACTGAGGAACTATGAAACAATTTTTCGAGTTTATCCCATTAATCATCTTTTTCGCTGTCTATAAGATGCAAGACATTTATGCTGCCACCTTAGCATTGATCGTCTCTACCGCCCTACTACTGGCTATCTCTTATGTAAAAAACAAAAAAGTAGAAAAGATGCACCTGATCTCTTTTGTACTTATTTTGGTTTTTGGCGGCCTAACGCTGATCTTACGCGATGACCATTTCATTAAATGGAAGCCCACTGTTATCAACTGGTTATTCGGCCTTGTATTATTAGTCAGTCAATTTGCCTTTAACAGCCCACTGATAAAAAAAATGTTAGGCAAAGAAATGACCTTGCCTGATCAAGTCTGGTCAAAAGTAAACGTAGCTTGGGCATTGTTCTTTATTCTATGCGGGTGTTTAAACCTCTATATTGCATTTAGTTTCTCTGAGGCCTTTTGGGTAAACTTTAAAGTGTTCGGCTTACTGGGGCTCACTATAGTATTTACTGTAGCTACGGTGTTATACCTCTATAAACATCTCCCTAAAGAACAACAATCATTATCACAAAAAAAGGACAATTAGCATGTGGTATGTCATTTTCTCCGAGGATGTGGCTGATAGCTTAGAAAAACGCAAACAAGCACGGCCTGCCCATCTAGAACGACTTCACGCTTTACTTAATGAAGGCCGTTTATTAGTTGCCGGCCCAATGCCTGCGATTGATGCGGAAGATCCCGCTGACGCAGGTTTTTCGGGCTCAACTGTGATTGCCGAGTTTAATAGCTTAGAAGAAGCCCAGAGTTGGGCCGATGCCGACCCTTACGTGACCGCAGGTGTATATGCCAAGGTGATCGTTAAGCCTTTTAAAAAAGTATTGCCTTAATAATTAGGGCGAAAGCTTCGCCCTTTCCTCACAACTAGTTAAATTTACCCCAAATGAGTTATTTATTATTATAAAAACTCACCTACCTTTAATATGAATTTTATCAAAAAAGGAAGTGAGTTATGAAATGGTCTAAATACCTACTTTTAGTACTGTTCAGCCTACTAAGTTATCAGCCCGCCTACGCCGCTGAAACAGGGCAAATGCTTAATTTAAATACCGCGACAGCTGAGCAACTGGACAGCCTAAAAGGCGTCGGAACATCTAAATCACTGGCAATAGTCCAATATCGGAATGAGCACGGTGATTTTAAAAATGTTGAGCAGATAGTATTGGTTCCAGGTATTGGTGAAAAAATCTACCTCGACAATAAAGACAAGTTATTTGTAGAGCCTAGTCAGTAAACTCAATTAACTAAATTAACATCCTTTTTTAAAAAGGATGTTAATCCCTCATACTCGTCACTAATATCAACCTTCTCAATTTAAAATGTCATGTTCCCGTGTTAAAGTTGCCAACAAATAACACTTAGTTTCAAGAGAATGAAATGAGCCCTAAAGTACGCAAAGCGGTATTACCAGTAGCAGGACTAGGAACCAGAATGCTCCCCGCAACAAAAGCAATTCCTAAAGAAATGCTTCCCATTGTAGATAAACCTTTGATTCAATATGTAGTGCAAGAAGCCATTGCAGCGGGCATTAAAGAGATCATTCTAGTTACCCATTCAAGTAAGAACTCCATCGAAAACCACTTTGATACCAGCTTTGAATTAGAGGCAACACTCGAGAAACGGGTGAAACGCCAATTACTGAACGAAGTTCGCTCCATCTGCCCTAAAGACGTCACCATTATGCATGTTCGTCAAGGGGTAGCCAAAGGGCTAGGCCACGCCATTCTCTGTGCTCGACCGCTTATCGGCGACGAACCATTTGCGGTATTACTGCCCGATGTAGTGCTTGATGATGCTAGCGCAGATCTGAGCGAGGACAACCTAGCCGACATGGTGGAAAAATTCAACCAAAGTGGCGCCAGCCAAGTGATGGTTGAGGCCGTAGCTAAACAAGACGTCAGTAAATTTGGCATTGTTGACATCAATGGTAGCCAGCTATCACCAGGCCAGTCAGCCGACATGATAGGCACCGTAGAAAAGCCAAGTGTAGAAGAAGCACCTTCAAACCTTGCCGTGGTTGGCCGTTACGTACTGTCCGCCCAAATATGGCAAGAGTTAGCTCGTACCCCCCCCGGGGCTGGTGACGAAATCCAATTAACCGATGCGATCGCCAGTTTGATGCAAAAAGAAACTACTCAAGCCTATTATATGGTTGGTAAAAGTCATGATTGTGGTAGCAAATTCGGCTATATGAAAGCCAATGTGGAGTTTGGCCTTCGTCATCCAGAAATTAAAGACAGATTCGTCAAATAC
>NZ_JBNKPP010000016.1:0-19769 GCF_050295395.1 Agarivorans sp. | reverse complement strand
AGGGGCGCAAGATCGACGATGAGCTTTTTGAAGAGTTAGAAGAACAACTGCTAGTGGCCGATGTTGGGGTGGATACCACGCTAAAAATTATCGAGCAGTTAAGTAGTCATGTGAAACGCAGTGAGCTCAAAGACGGTGAAGCACTCTATCAGCAGCTTAAGTTAGACATGGGCGCCCTACTTAAACAGGTTGAGGCACCCTTGGATGTTAGCCGCAGTGAAGGGCCGTTTGTTATTCTAATGGTTGGCGTAAATGGTGTGGGTAAAACCACCACCATTGGTAAGCTGGCCAAGCAATACCAAAGCCAAGGCAAGTCGGTGATGTTAGCGGCGGGAGATACCTTTAGAGCCGCGGCGGTTGAACAATTGCAGGTATGGGGTGAGCGTAACCAAATCCCGGTGATTGCACAGCATACCGGGGCCGATAGTGCCTCGGTAATTTTTGATGCTTTTCAAGCTGCTAAGTCACGAAATATCGATGTATTGATTGCCGACACCGCTGGACGCTTGCAGAATAAAGCGCACTTAATGGAAGAGCTAAAGAAAATTGTTCGAGTAATGAAGAAGTTGGACGATGCTGCTCCCCATGAAGTCATGTTAACCATTGACGCTAGCACCGGCCAAAATGCGATTAGTCAGGCAAACTTGTTTAATCAGGCGGTGGGGCTAAGTGGCTTAACTCTCACCAAGCTCGATGGTACAGCTAAGGGTGGGGTGATTTTTGCTCTGGCCGATAAGTTTGCCTTGCCGATCCGTTATATTGGTGTGGGTGAGGGAATTGACGACCTACGAGAGTTTGAAGCTCAGGCCTTCGTTGATGCCTTATTCAGTCAGGAAGAGAGTGACGAAGCGTAATTAAGTAAATGCACTAGCCAGAAAAGGTCGATGAATGATCCGTTTTGAACAAGTGAGTAAGGTGTATCCTGGTAGCCAACGCGCCTTACAAAAAGTGTCGTTTCAACTTGCCCATGGAAAAATGGCATTTTTAACCGGCCATTCTGGCGCTGGCAAGAGTACCTTGCTTAAACTGATTACTGCTATGGAACGCCCTAGTGATGGCAAGGTATGGGTGAATGGGGACGACATCAGCCGAATTAGCCATCGCAAAATACCTTACTTACGCCGCCAAATGGGCGTGATCTTTCAAGACCACAAATTGCTCATGGATCGTACGGTATTTGATAACGTAGCGCTGCCCTTGGTGATTGAAGGTTACAGCATGCACAACATTAAACGTCGAGTGGCTGCAGCCTTAGATAAGGTGGGTTTGCTCGACAAAGCCAAATGTACCCCAGTGAGCCTCTCTGGCGGTGAACAGCAGCGGGTGGGTATTGCTCGAGCGGTGGTGAATAAACCCTCTATTTTGATTGCCGACGAGCCCACCGGTAATCTTGACCCGGCCTTGTCGTTAGAAATCTTTCGTTTGTTTGAAGAGTTTAACCGGGTCGGAGTGGCGGTGCTCATTGCCAGCCACGACTTGAGTCTGATAGCCAAAATGCATTATCAACGCTTGGTATTAAGCAACGGCCAGCTGTTAGACAGCGCAGTTCAGGCTCAGGAGGCGCGATAATGGTGGGAGCAAAGCCGCAAGTGAAGGTGAGTTTTTCGGTGCGTTTCATGATGTTTTGGGTGCGCCATCTACAGCAGTGTATTGCCAGCCTTGGCGAGTTATGGCGCACGCCAGCGAGCTCCCTATTAACCATAGCGGTAATTGGTGTATGTTTAGCCTTGCCGTCGAGCTTCTATTTGGCGACAAAAAATATTCAACAGCTCACCAATTATTGGAAGAGTGATAGCCAAATCAGCCTGTTCCTTCGTCAAGACATTAGTCCGCAGCAGCGTGATGCCTTGCAGCAAAATATTGCTAGTATGGAGCAGGTAGCCAGTGTAGAGCTAGTGACCAAGCAACAAGGTTTGGAAGAGTTTCAACAAACCAGCGGCTTTGAAGATGTACTCACCTTATTGCCAGAGAATCCCTTACCCGATGTATTATTAGTACAACCCAGCGCCGACTTTAACAGTGCCGGCGCGGCTAAAATTCTGCTGGAAAGTTTGCAGCAGCACAGTTTAGTGGATGAAGGCCGTTTAGACATAGAATGGCTAGAGCGCTTAGATACCATGGTGTCGATGTTTCAGCAGGCTGCATGGTTGCTGATTTTGCTATTGTTGAGCGCGGTAGTCTTAATCATTAGTAATACTCTGCGTTTAAACATTCTTAACCGCCGTAATGAAATTGAAGTGATGAAGTTGGTTGGCGCTACCGATGCTTTTATTCAGCGGCCGTTTCTTTATACCGGTTTTTGGTTTGGTATTGTTGGCGGGCTAATGGCCTGGGTATTGGGCAACATCCTGCTGATCTGGACTGAATATGCCTTACAACAAGTGGGCTTGTTGTATCAGCAGGATATTTACCTATCTGGCTTGGATTTCCGTGAATTTGGTTTGCTGATGCTATTTGCCACCTTACTGGGCTTAATTGCCTCTTGGTTTTCGGTGCATCGCCATATCAAAGAAATTGAACCCAGTTAGTGATTTAGTCGGGAGCGAGTTTTCGCTTCCAGGCTCCACTCTTCCAGCGACGCCAGTTAATTTGGCTGCGAATGAATTCATCCAGCACCCCTGCTAATAAAATAGCGTAAAGACCCAGCCCCCAGTAAATGCCCAATAAGTAAGCCAAGGGTACCGAAAATAGCCAAGTTACGGCAATGGCGTTGCCAGTAACATAAATGGCATCACCGCAGCCACGTAATACATTACCGCTAATAATGTTGACTGCCCGGCAGGGCTCGTTGATGCTGTGAATCAGACACACTATTACCCCCAAACCCAGTACTTCAGGGTTGTCGGTGAAGATCCCCAATAGCGGTTGGTGAAATAGATAAATGAGGCTAGCTACTACTGCTACTGCACTTAAGCCCCATCGCAGCCCTTGGCGCATCTGTTGATGGCATTCTTCAAATTTGCCCGCCCCGGCCAATTGGGTAACTAGCATGGTATTGGCCACCCCTAAGGCAATCAATAACATGGTGCAATAAACGTAAATATTTAAGGCATAAATACGAATGGTGATGGCCGCCTCACCCAACTGCACTATCATTAGATTCATCACCATGACAAAGCTCTGATAAGAAAAGGGTTCGAGGGCTGAAGGCACGGCAATTTTAAGGATGGGCGTTAAGGTTTTGCTCGGCTGTTTGATTGCCTCTAGCAATGGCAAACGTACTTTTATCAGTAGTATTACGACTAATAAATTAAAGCTTAAGCTTAGTACCCAAGCAATTAGGCTCGCGATGGCTACGCCGGTAACTCCCAGTGGTGTTACGCCAAACCAGCCCAGCACCAATACGCCATTACCGATGACATTGCTAACTAACATCACTGCCGCCGATATGGTATTCCAATGCGACTGTCCGTAGCTGTTGCAGATATTGGCGAGGGTCATTCTTAAGCCCATGAAGCCAATGGCGGAGCCGGCTATAACCAGATATTCAGTCGCCATTGCATGCATGTTGCTGGGCAGGCTCATCCAGCGACCAATATTGCCGGCTTGGCTAAGAAAAAATAGCCCACAAAGTAGCCCGGTAATTAGGCTTAATATGACTAAACCGGCCAGTATCAGGTTGGCGCGTGAGTAATTTTGTTTGCCCATGTATTGCGAGGCGAGACTCGCTCCGGCAATGCCGGTGGCGGCAAAAAAAACAATGGCCATAGAAAACCACGGCATCACTGCACCCACCGATGCGGCGGCTTGATCAGACACCTGACTAAGAAATAAGGCGTCTAGCACCGGCACCGACATGTTTAAAGCGAATTCACCAAATATCGGTAAGGCCATACCGAACAGGCCTTTTTCTAAGGTTTTACTTTTGGGGGTTGACGACATGCTAACCACAAACTAGCAGAAAAGTGCGCTTATAGTAGGCACTTAGGAGGGAGCAGGCTTTTACGTAAGTTGGTTTTTAATTAATGAAAATTAGCTAAATTGTCGATAACTCAGCCACAGTATTATTAACAACAATATTACGCAGCTTGACTGCCAAAAACGTACTGGGTTGCGCTCAATTAAAGGTTTGCCTTGGTGGTTTAGGCGTAGTTTTGGATTGGCATGTTGCATATCATGCAGCAGCTCCGATAGGCTTTGATAGCGCTGTTGTGGCTTGGCTTGGCAGCCATGCTCTAGAGCTGCGTCTAACCAGTCTGGTAAATCGTTGCGAAACTGTTGAATGGTTTGGTAATGCCAATCAGCATAATGGCGTCGAGCTATTTGTTGGCGGTTGGCCTGCTTAAAAGGCAACTTCCCAGATAACATTTCATAGGCGATAACGGCAAAGGAAAATATGTCGCTGCGGTGATGACCGGTTTCACCCAGTAGGTACTCGGGTGCGATATATTGCACGGAGCCAACGGGAGCCGTATTGGTTTGGCTTTGCTCCAGTTGTTCGGCTGACAGTACGGTTCCAAAATCCACCAGTTTTAGCTGTTCATTGGCGCTGATAATGATGTTTTCCGGTTTTAGATCTCGGTGTACCATTTCGTAACGGCGCAAGGTGCGTAGGGCTTTGGCCAGCTTTTGTAGCAGCCTTAATACCTGAGTTAGTGGAGGATGGGGGTGCTGCTCCATCCATTGGCGTAGGGTAATACCCGGAACATATTCTGCAACTATGTAGCGAAAACGACGATGCTGCTGAGGCTCAAAGGTTCGCATGATATAAGGACTATTCACGACTCGACCCACCCATTCTTCTCGGGCGAAACCGGTCATATAATCTTGGTCATCTGCCATGTTGGCATCTGGCGCTTTAAGGATTTTGACCCGGCCTTGTTGTTGAGCAAGTTGATTCAGTTCTTCCACTAAGTAGACATGGCTGCGCGGACTACTATGAATAACTTCACAAACCCGATAATGGTCAATCTTATTACCCACCGACATGACCGGGGGAATGGGCAAATTGAGTAACTGGGCACGGCTTTCATCTAACTCGGCTAGCGCTACATTATCAATGCTAACTAACATGGCGCTGATGTTATCGTCGCTTCCCGCTAGCTCGGCAGCCTTAACCATGGTCTGGGCTTGCTGCTCTAAGCTAGTAAAGTTGCCTTGTAACAGGGTTTTTAACTGTTGCTCGCTGAGGGCGTCGTGTAGGCCATCACTACTAAGTAGATACAAATCCCCTGGTTCAATGTCACAGCTTGAATAGTCGAGCTCTAGGCTGGAATCGACTCCCATCGCTCGGGTGAGGTGGTTTTTTTGGTTACCGCGAATTTGCACATGATCGCGAGTGAGCTGGCGCAGAGTATTGCCGCGTAAGCGGTAAATTCGACTATCACCAACATGGAATAAGTGAGCTTGCCGAGATTTAACAATTAAAGCTGACAAGGTGCAGGCATAGGATCCAGTTTGCTGGCCTTGTTGAAATAACCAGTTGTTCAAGGACTTAGCGACTTGAGCTGCCGATTTATTGACAGACCAACTCTCTGGTGTGGCGTAATAGTCCTCTACGAATTGAGTTACAGAGATATGGGCGGCCATTTTAGCGTGCTCGGCACTGCTCAAACCATCGGCTAATACCGCCACAATCCCCTTGTAATAACGAGCCCAAGATGTTGGCACTTTGGCAACACAAGCGTCTTGATTTTCTGCTTTGGGACCACAAATGGAGGCGCCCCCAAAGGACGCCTCCAATTTGCTGCTAGCGACAGAGGGTGCTTTTTCGCTGTGGCTAACTTGCTTGCTATCCGTCGCAATTGCGGCGGATGTTGCTGGTTCTAACACTCGGTTTCTTTCCTTAAACTGGGTTCAAGCTGAGTTAGTTAGCTAACACTGATTAGCGTAACTTCGCCATCAGGGCCCACTTCAGCGATGCTTCCTTTAGGCTCTTCTAGTAACAGTAGGGTAACAAAGCCAAGTATGGCTGTTGCGCCAATCACATAAAAAAAGCTTTGGTAGCTGACTAGACTGAGTACGGTGAGGTAAAAGACCGCACCAACGTTTCCGTATGCCCCTGTCATCCCGGCAATTTGTCCGGTTAAACGACGTTTGATTAGCGGCACGGCCGCAAACACCGCGCCTTCACCTGCTTGTACAAAAAAGGAGCAGGCCATGGCCATTGCTACCGCCAAAAACAGTGGCCAAGTACCGTCAATCTGACCCATGCCAAAGTAACCCAAGGCAAGCCCTGCGGTGAGTATTAACAAGGTTTTTTTGCGACCAAAACGGTCGGAAATCCAGCCGCCACCAGGGCGCGAAGCTAGGTTCATAAATGCGTAAGCCGAAGCGAGCAAACCGGCATACACCATGTCGAGTTTAAATACCTCACTAAAAAATAGCGGCAGCATTGACACTACAGCGAGTTCTGAGCCAAACGTGGCAAAGTACAAGACGTTGAGTACCGCAACTTGTTTAAATTTGTACTTTTCGATGTCAGCGACCGGCTTTACAAACAGGTTTTTATTAACTTGATAAGTTTTCCAAAAATCCAAAGCGTAAAGGGCAATCAAAGCAAGGTAACAGGAGTAAACCAGCTCTTGGCTAAGCATTTTCACCCCAGCTGGAGAAAGTTTCCAGGCTAACAAGGCCAAGGTCGCGTACATCGGCAGTTTCATGATGAGCAATAACGCCAAATCGGCTTTGCTGGTGACTTCCATTGCTCCGACATTTTTGGGTTTAAAATAGGTAGAACCCTTAGGCGTATCGCTGCTGTTTTTGTAGTAAATAATACTAAATAGCAGGCTGAGTACGCCCGTTGCGGCAACCGCATAGCGCCAGCCATCTTCGCCACCAAAGATCAATGCAAGGCTGGGCAGTAACATGGCGGCAGCGGCGCTACCAAAGTTGCCCCAGCCGCCATAAATACCTTCTGCCGTGCCAAGCTCTTTGGCGGGAAACCATTCCGATACCATACGAATGCCGATGACGAAACCCGCGCCAATAAAGCCTAGTAGAAAGCGTGCTATTGCCGCCTGCTCAAAACTATTGGCAAAAGCGAACATGAAACAGGGGAGGGAGCAAACAGCCAGCAAACATGAATAAGTAAGGCGAGGGCCAAACCTATCGGTGAACATGCCAATTACAATTCGGGCTGGAATGGTTAAAGCCACATTGAGTATCAATAAGGTTTTTATTTGGCTGGGTGTTAAGCCTAGGCTATTCGCTATGCTGGCCATTAATGGCGCATGGTTGAACCAGACCAAAAAGGTGATGAAAAAAGCCATCCAGCTCATGTGGAGTATCTTCATTTTCCCGCTAAAGGAAAATAAGTTAAAGCGTTCTGCACTCATAATGATGTCTCAAAAACAGTAAAGAGGTGTAGACCACGCCGAAAGCCGACGTGGTCAGTTTGTTATTATTGGTGGAAATTAGCGCTAAGCGGCGACTTTGATGCTGTCACCTTCTACTTTTACCTTATAGGTAGGAATGCTGACGCTCTCGTCATCAAGGCAGCGTCCGGTGGCGAGGCTAAAACGCTGCTTGTAAAGCGGTGAGGCGACCATTAACTCGCCTTGGTAATCACCAATGATGCCGCGTGATAACATGTTGACTTTGCCAAAGGGGCAATAGTTACTTAAGGCAAAGATCTGATCACTTAGGCCTTCCCAAAAAATGGCAATTTGTTGGCCTTTGACTAAGGCGCAGACGCCGGTGCCAGGGCTAAGCTGCGATTTGCGACAGACTTCGGTCCAGGTTTCAGTTGCTAGTTCACTCATCATCACTCTCCTTGTTAGCGAGCTGCTACGATTTCAATGCTGTTAATACGTTCTTCTTCGGTGGCGGGACGGCGCTGGCCTCGCTCTCGAACGTACTGAAGGTTGCTGTCTGGTTCGGCAGCATTAATAAACTGGCGGAAGCGCTGTAGTTTCTTTTGGTCGTTAATGGTGGCTTTCCATTCACATTGATAGCTTTCAACCACGTGATTCATGCCGGCCTCGAGTTCTTCGCAGATCCCCAGTTTGTCTTCAATCACCACCTGTTTAAGGTAGGCTAAACCGCCTTCTAGATTTTCTAACCACACCGAGGTGCGTTGTAAGCGGTCGGCTGTGCGCACATAGAACATTAATACTCGGTCGATGTAGCGCATTAGGGTGACGTCGTCCAAGTCGGTAGCGAATAAATCGGCGTGTCGAGGGCGCATACCACCGTTACCACAAACATACAGACCCCAACCGCCCTCTGTTGCAATAACACCAATATCTTTACTCTGTGCTTCAGCGCACTCACGAGTACACCCTGACACACCAAACTTAATTTTGTGTGGAGCTCGTAGCCCCTTGTAACGATTTTCTAAGAGAATGGCCATGCCTACGCTGTCTTGTACACCATAGCGACACCAAGTGGAGCCCACGCAGGATTTAACGGTACGTAAGGATTTGCCATAGGCATGTCCGGTTTCAAAGCCGGCATCAATTAACTTGGCCCATATTTGTGGTAGTTCGTGTAGCTGGGCGCCAAATAGGTCAACCCGCTGACCACCGGTAATTTTGGTGTAGAGATCGAACTCTTTTGCTACTTGGCCTAATACAATCAGTTTGTCAGGGGTAATTTCGCCTCCGGCAATCCGTGGTACTACCGAGTAAGTGCCGTCTTTTTGCATGTTTCCTAGGAAGATATCGTTGGTATCTTGCAGGGCGATATGCTCATCTTTAAGAATGTAGTCATTCCAGAAGGTAGCTAGAATAGAGCCAATAGCGGGCTTACAAATTTCGCAGCCGTGCCCCTTTCCGTGTTCTTTAATGAGCTGCGCAAAGGTTTTGATTTTCTTCACCCGCACGATGTCGGCGAGTTCGGCGCGAGAATAGGCGAAGTGCTCACAGATATCATTGCTGACTTCAACCCCGAGGTTGGCTAACTCGGCATTCATTACCTGCACTGCGAGGGCGCTACAACCACCACAACCCGTGGCGGCACCAGTGGTGGCTTTAATATCGGCCATGCTGGTAGCTCCGTCACGCACTGCTTGGCAAATTTGCCCTTTGGTCACGTCATAACAAGAACAGATTTGTGCACTGTCGGGAAGCGCATCCACTCCCATGGCGCTAGCCGCGCCCTCTTCACTAGAGGGGACTAATAAGTATTCCGGGGCCACCGGCAGTGGCATGTCATTTAAGAACAGCTGTAGCCAAGCGCCGTAATCCTCGGCATCACCCACTAGTACTGCACCGAGCAAACGGTCACCGGCGGCGTTGGTCACCACTTTTTTGTATACCTGACGCGCTTCGTCGCTCAAACTGTAACTTAATGCCCCTTCGCTGCTGGCATGGGCATCACCAATACTGGCTACGTCTACGCCCATCAGCTTGAGTTTGGTGCTCATGTCGGCGCCGGTGAAGAGTTTGCTTTGTTCACCGGCGATGTGGTCTACCGCGACCTTGGCCATGCTATAACCCGGTGCCACCAAGCCGAAGATTTTGCCCTGCCATAGTGCACATTCACCAATCGCATAGATGTCGGGATCAGAGGTTTGGCACTGATCATTGATGACGATGCCTCCTCTAGGGCCCAGCTCCAGACCGGTTTCTCTGGCGAGTTGATCCTGCGGTCGAATGCCGGCAGAGAACAAAATCATATCGGTATCTAAGCAGCTGCCGTCGGCGAAGTTCATGCGGTAGCGAGTGGTTTCTCCGGCCACAATTTCTTGGGTATTTTTTTCGGTATGTACCTGTACCCCTAGCTCTTCAATCTTGGTGCGAAGGATTGCTCCGCCGCCATCACAGACTTGTACCGCCATTAAACGCGGGGCAAATTCCACCACATGGGTTTGCATGCCTAAATCTTTCAGCGCTTTAGCGGCTTCTAGACCAAGTAAACCTCCACCCACAACGACGCCGATTTTGGAATTTTCAGCAGACTTGGTCATAGCTTCTAAGTCTTCAATGGTCCGATAAACCAGAATATTTTCTTGAGCACTTTGGTCATCTGGGCGTGGGATGGGGGGCACAAAGGGATAGGAACCGGTGGCCAATACTAGTTTGTCGTAATGCTCACGTCGTCCACTTGCAGTCACGATCAGTTTTTCTTGAGTGAGGATCTCTACTACCTTGTCATTAACAAAATACTGCACACCGTGTTCGTCGTAATACTCCGGTGAGGTCATCATCAAGTCTTCGGCACTTTTTCCCGAAAAGTAGCTAGAGAGTTGCACTCGGTCGTAGGCTAAACGAGATTCTTCACTGAAGGTGGTAACTTGCACTTGGCTTAACTTATCTTGCTGTATTAGTTGCTCAATAAAATGGTGGCCTACCATGCCGTTGCCGATAACAATAATACGTTCCATGTACTCTCTCCTATGCGCTTAACGCGGCACTATTTTCTAATTCAATTTGATCCTGCTGGTGAGCTAAGTTGCTTAACCAGTCGAGTTGCTCGCGCAGTGAGACCACTTCACCAATTACAATTAATGTAGGGGACTGTAATTGATGCTCACTGGCGAGCGTAGGTAACTGGTGTAGCTGGCCACTCACCACGCGTTGTTGGCTGTGGCAACCATTCTCAATGAGTGCGGCTGGGGTATGGCCATTCTTTCCAAAATGTTGAAGTTGCTGGCTAATCTCCGGCAAACTGCTTAAGCCCATGTAAAACACCAAGGTATGGTCGAGTTGTGCTAACTGAGCCCAATCAATATCGAGTTTGCCGTCTTGTTTATGTCCGGTGATAAAGCTGCAGCCGGTAGCGAGTCCTCGGTGGGTGAGGGGGATCCCTGCGTAGCTGGTACAGCCTGAAGCTGCGGTAATACCGGGAATCACACGAGCCGGTACATTATGTTGATGCAGCACCTGTAACTCTTCACTACCGCGGCCAAATACAAAAGGGTCTCCGCCTTTAAGGCGGCAGATACGTAAACCTTGTTTGGCCTTATCTACCATGAATAAGTTGAGTTGCTGTTGTGGAATACAGTGATTAGCCTTGGCTTTACCGACATAAATCGACTTAGTTCCCGCTGGGATCAAGGCCAAGATCTCTTGGCTCACCAAGCGGTCGTATAGCACTAAATCAGCCTGTTCGATGCTGCGCAGTGCTTTTAAGGTGAGGAGTTCTGGGTCACCAGGGCCAGCACCTACTAGATCCACCACCGCAGCATTTGTAGGCTGTATGCTAGGCTTTTGCGGTGCTTGGCTAATTCTTTGTATGCTCATTTGAAACTCTCGCAGTAACTTATGCCAAGTCTCACGCAATCATGGTGCCAGTAGCCGAAAAACTCGATAAACTTGATTTAAATCATTTTTTATCAATGGCTTAGAAATTTTTGTTGGTTTTTAAGTGAACCGCGCTCTGTTACTCCTAAAGGGTTAAGTTGCACCTGTTTGGTAAAAACACGCACCTTGAATGTGCTAAAAACTGTGAACTATATTTGGTTTATGGGTTCATATATAAGGGTTGCTGTGAACTAGCTTGGATGGCTTACTATCAGCGATATAGGGGTTAGATCTTGGCCATTGGCTATGCTAGACTCAGCGACTAGGTTATTTTTAGAGGTTGATATGGATCAAGTAAATGCATCTATGGCGTTAGTCCCGCAAGGGAGCATTGAAGCCTATATTCAATCAGTTAATCGGGTTGAGATGCTCACCCCTGAGCGTGAGAAAGAGCTTGCCACTCGTTTACACGACGAAGGTGACTTAACTGCAGCTCGTGAACTCGTTATGTCACATCTGCGTTTCGTTGTGCACGTGGCGAAAAACTATGCCGGTTATGGCTTACCTCAGGCCGATTTAATTCAAGAAGGCAATGTTGGCTTGATGAAAGCCGTTAAACGCTTCGACCCAAATGTGGGTGTGCGTTTGGTTTCTTTTGCTGTGCATTGGATCAAAGCTGAGATCCACGAATACGTATTACGTAACTGGCGCATGGTGAAAATTGCTACCACTAAAGCACAACGTAAATTGTTCTTTAATTTGCGTAAGTCGAAAAAGCGTTTGGGCTGGTTTAGTCAAGACGAAGTCAATATGGTGGCAGAGAATCTTGGCGTAAGCACTAAAGACGTGATGGAAATGGAATCACGTATGAGTGCTCAGGATCAAGCTTTTGATCTGGCTTCTGATGACGACGAGCGCGAAGGCAGCTTTGCGCCAATCCAGTACTTAGAAGATAAGTCTTCTGATGTCGCTCAGTATGTTGAAAAAGAAAACTGGGAAGTGGCGGCTGCTAATCGTTTACGCGCAGCACTGGCTACTTTAGACGAGCGTAATGCCTATATTGTGCAACGTCGCTGGTTGGATGAAGATAAAGCCACCTTGCAAGAGTTGGCCGATCATTATCAAGTGTCTGCGGAACGCATCAGGCAGTTAGAAAAAAATGCCATGAAGAAGCTAAAAGCAGCCATGGAATAAAACATCTTAAAAACCTCGCCTAGCGAGGTTTTTTTATATTCAAATTTGCCTCTTGCTTGTGTTAAATTTGCACAAACTTAGTAACTTGTGGTCTGACATGGACGGTCCTTTCGAACTCTCTAAAGTTAACTTTGTCATTGATGGTGACGGACATAAAACCGCTGCTATTCTGCCTATAGAGCTCTATCAGCAATTGTTATCCTTGCGTGAATTAGTGCTCGAAAGCGGCTCACAAAGCATTTCTGCCGAATACACTTTTAGCGTGAAACAAGCGGTGGCTCATGGCTACCCCACTGGCGCTAAAAATAAGCCGGGTTTTATGGTGGTAAAAGGCTCAACCGCTAATGGTGGCGGCGCAGAATCGTTACGTCCTGCGGTGCTCGCGCTTCGTGAACAGCTATTAGCAGAGCATGTATTGTGCCGCCAGGGCAATGAGTATGAATTTATGCGTGACTATCAGTTTTCTAGCCCCAGCTCTGCTGCCTGCTTAATTGCCGGTAATGCACGCAGTGGTTTAGATGCTTGGTTGGATAAATGGGGCAGAAGCTTGAAAGATAGAGGTTACGGCAAAAAGCGCTAGCCTTAGCATGCAAATAAAAAAAGAGCGCTTGGCGCTCTTTTTTGCTGTTAGCTTCCACTTAAGCCAATAAGCTCATTGGATCAACTGCTTCAAGGCCCAAGGCTTCAGCCACTTCAGGACGAGTTAACTGGCCATGCATGACATTTAAGCCATTGCGTAGGTGCTCATCGTCTAACAAGGCCTGCTTATAACCTTTATTGGCTAAGGTAATGATGTAAGGCAGAGTGGCGTTGTTTAGTGCCATAGTTGAAGTGCGCGCGACCCCACCGGGCATGTTGGCCACGCAGTAGTGAACCACATCATCCACAATGTAAATCGGATCTTGGTGAGTGGTGGCCTTCGAGGTTTCAGCACAGCCGCCTTGGTCGATAGCAACGTCAACGATGGCACTGCCGCTCTTCATTTTTTTAACCATTTCTTTGGTGATCAGTTTGGGGGCTGCGGCACCGGGTAACAGTACCCCTCCAATCACTAGGTCGGCATCGAGAACGTGCTGTTCGATACTGCTAGCGGTTGAATAAACGGTTTTTAACTGGCCGTGGAACTCGGCATCGATGCTACGTAATACATCGATATTGCGGTCTAGAATCACCACATCGGCGCCCATGCCTACAGCCATTTGCGCAGCGTTGCGACCTACCATGCCGCCACCAACAATGGTCACTTTAGCGGGCTCTACCCCCGGTACTCCACCTAATAATAAGCCCCGACCACCTTTGGATTTCTCAAGCGCTAATGCACCAGCTTGAATTGCCATTCGACCGGCCACTTCCGACATTGGGGCTAACAAGGGTAAGCCACCGCGTGGGCTAGTGACGGTTTCATAGGCCACACATACTGCGCCAGACTTGAGTAAGTCTTGGGTTTGTTCTGGGTCGGGAGCTAGGTGGAGGTAGGTAAACAGTAGTTGGTCTTCACGCAGCATGGCGCGCTCTGCCGCTTGAGGTTCTTTCACTTTTACGATCATATCTGCGCTGGCAAATACCTCGTCTGCGTTACTGGCAATGCTTGCGCCAACGGCTTGATAGTCTTGGTCACTAAAGCCAATGCCGGCACCCGCTTGGGTTTCAACCATGACTTTATGGCCAAGTTGTACGAGTTCATTGACACTGGCGGGGGTCATTCCTACACGGTATTCGTGATTTTTTATTTCCTTTGGTACACCGATCAACATAGCGATTAACTCCTTTTATACTATATGTGTTGGTCATATATGCCGCTCTTAAGTTTAATGTATAGTCAAATTAACTGAGAGTGCAATAGTTTTTTAGTGTAAGAGTCTGTGTTGTTTTTGGCGTTTCGGTAGGATATGTTGTGCTCTTGTTAAGAGTTAAAACAAAGTTATGGGAAAAGCGCAAATCATGCAGCAAAATATTCTGAATCAGGTTTTAAACGATATCGACCAATTTAACCTTAATGACCCTAATCGACAGTTTGATGAGTTGGGAAATGTCCACCCTAAAGAATTTTTGTATGGGAAACGGATGTCGAATTGCCTGCATGATTTCATGTTGTCGCCGCCTGCTCAGCTGCAAATCGCCGCGCGGGCACAGCACATTGGGCGTTGGTTATCGCCACGCTCGGATTATCCCGAGGGGCGCGCCGGCTATTTGAAATGGCGTAAGGATTTAGGCAGTAAACATGCCGAACTTTGCGCCGATATCATGCGTAAATACCAGCTCGATGAAGCGCAGATAGAAGCCACTTGCAGTTTGCTGCGTAAAGAGAAGCTGAAAAAAAATCCGCTTACTCAAGCCTTAGAAGATGTGATTTGCTTGGTTTTTCTTAAGTATTACTTTCTTGAGTTCGCCAATAAACATGAGCAAGCAAAGGTGATTAGCATCGTGCAAAAAACTTGGGCAAAGATGTCCGCCGAAGGGCAGAAAGCCGCTTTAGAGCTGGAATTACCGGCACCGGCATTGCGTTTAGTGGAACAGGCCCTGGCTTAAGCGAGTAAGCTGAACAAAACATAATAGTGTGTTAGAATTCGCCACGTTTTTTTAGTTAATTAGGCGTATCTAATGAGAAGAGATCTAGCATTTCGTTTTTCCCGTGTTACTGAAGCCGCTGCTTTAGCCGGTTATAAGTGGTTGGGCCGTGGCGATAAAAATGTAGCGGACAACGCAGCAGTAGAAGCCATGCGTATTATGCTGAATGACATGGATATCGATGGCGAAGTCGTGATTGGCGAAGGCGAAATTGATGATGCGCCGATGCTATATATTGGTGAGCATGTGGGTACTGGTGGCGAAGCCGTTGATATTGCGGTTGATCCCATCGAAGGTACTCGAATGACCGCAATGGGCCAAAACAATGCCGTAGCCGTGCTAGCGGTGGGTGAGAAAGGCGCATTCCTGCGTGCTCCAGATATGTACATGGAAAAGTTAGTGGTAGGGCCAAATGCTAAAGGCTGTATTGACCTAAACCTGTCACTTGAGCACAACATTAAGCAAACGGCTGCCGCTTTAGGTAAAGATCTTCGCGATATGACCGTGATTACGTTAGCTAAACCCCGTCATGACGCGGTAATTGCTGAAATGCAAAAGCTAGGCGTTCGAGTATTTGCTATTCCTGATGGTGATGTGGCAGCTTCAGTTCTCGCTTGTATGCCTTTATCTGAAGTTGACATGATGTATTGTGTTGGTGGAGCTCCTGAAGGGGTGATTTCTGCGGCGGTGATTCGAGCCTTAGGTGGCGATATGCAAGGTCGGTTGATTCCTCGTAATCAAGTGAAAGAAGATAACGCCGAGAACCAGCGGATAGCGGCTGACGAAATTCGTCGTTGTGAAGAGCAAAACATTCAGGTGAATAGTGTGCTGCAACTACACGAATTGGCGAAGAATGATAATGTTATTTTTTCGGCCACCGGCATCACTAAGGGCGATTTACTGGAAGGTATAAACCGCAAGGATAATATTGCTACCACCGAAACCTTGTTGGTTCGTGGTAAAACCCGCACCATCCGTAAAATTCAATCTACCCATTATTTAGATAGAAAGAATGACGAGCTAAAAGCCATCATTTTATAAGTCATTACTAGTGAGAAAGGCCAGAGTTTGCTCTGGCTTTTTTATAGCTCAAATACCTGTTGGTTATTTAAACCTAAGTGACTGTAAAAACTCAGAGTGGCGGCTTGATTGCTAGCCGGAAAGGCTAGACGACTTAACTGGCGCTGCGCCGATAATTGCAGCAATTGTTGAAACATATACAGACCTACTCCTCGGCGACGGGTGATGTCTCTCACTGCAAAACGCCGAATGGTTAACTGCGGAGAGTAACTCTCTACCACACAATAGGCGACCACCCTTTGATTGAATACACAGTAGTATAGCTGGCCTGCCTGCTGCCATTGTTGCCACTGTTGTTCATTCACCGAGGGTGCAATTTTACTGAGGTCGGCCGCATGCTTAGGCCAAGCTGAGGCGGCTTGAAAAGATAAACGCATGGTTTATTGCTCGTAGTTTAAGAGACGTCTGAAAGAGGTGTCTCGGTGATTTGTTCAATATCTAAGCTATGCCAATCCTTAAGAAATGCCCGTGACTCTTGATGGATCACTCTTAGTGAATTTTTTAGTTGCTCGTTGAGTAAATCTAAGTCTTGGTTGGCTAGTTGGTTTAGGGTATAGCTCAAATCATAAATTAAGGGGCTTAAATCAAACAGGTTATTGGGCTGGATATTTCGCTTGTGGTGCGGTTGGGTTTGGCGTTTTCGCCAAGTGCTAAAGGCAACTAAAAACAAGTGAATTAATTGTCGTGACTCTCGACAATCCAAGCACGACTGCCTAACCCACCAAGGGGCAGTGCCTTTGATAAATGCAATACACTCACTGACTACATTATTGACGTAGTTATCATCAACATAGCTGGGAACGGATTGAAGCTTCATAAACCAAGTGTTTGATTAAAAGGTAAATTTAGATTACACATTTTGTCTCGGCAAACCAATACTTTTCATCACTCAATAATAGGATATTGCTAACTAATTTTGTGCCTAATTCACCCTTAGATGTTAAGTATATGATTGTAGTACAAAAGTGAAAATCTTCATTTTGGTAGAACAAAATATGATACCTGTCAACTATTGATGGTTTGCTTATTGTTTATACAGTTTGGCTTTGTAACAATGTCGCGCTAATTGATTGATTTGTTATGAGCTTATCGCCGATAACCTTGATTTTTTGGATTCAAAGAACAGGCGAGTTAGGCGTTCTCAGTTATGGATAACATGGGGTTCTTTGAGTGCTTAAGCGAGCGGCTAAGGTTGAGGGTTTTACTTTAATTGAGTTGATGATTGCAGTGGCAATTTTAGTCATTGTATTAGTCATAGCGGTGCCTTCATTACAAGGTTTTATTCAAGACAATAAACAGAAAGTGACACGTGACTTGCTAGCGAATAGTTTGATGGTGGCTCAGCAAGAAGCCATTCGCAGTAATTTATCCACTTATGTTTGTCCTACCTCCAGCGGTACCAGCTGTGAAGCCGCATGGGGAGCAAATATCGGCTGGTTGGTATTTCGTGATGACGACCGTAACGCTACCTTGAGCGACCCTTCGCAGATTATTGCTAGCTACCCTAAATCTAAAGCCGCAAAGATCAACTTCAGCGCCACTGGTAGCTCTAGTCCTTTGTTACGTTTTTTTCCTACAGGTCATGCCTTAGCTGGAGTGCTAACGGTGTGCGCGCCTTCCAATGACTACCAAGACCAACGAATTTCAGTGACCCGCATGGGGAGGATTGAGTATGCAACGCCATCCAATAGCTACTGCCCATAAGCAGCAGGGTTTTACGCTGATTGAGTTATTGATTGCGGTAGTGATTGTTTCTATTGGCCTGTTGGGGCACGCCGCACTGCAAATTCAATCGGTGAATACTGCCCAACAGGCACGCTTTGCCCAAACGGCCAATGTGGCGATGCTAGACATCGTGCAGCGCTTTAGCAGCATGCCGCAGGCCGCATTAGATGGTGAATATGATGCGAGTAATTTAAGTGATGGGGCTGCTCCGTTTACCTCCGTGCCAAATTGTGCAACCCAAGCCTGTAGCCGAGTTGAGCTAGCACAATATGAGATTAGTGATTGGTTTAGTAGCCACAGTGAATACATACCACAGCTGCGTTTTTCGATTGCCCATAATGCTAATTTGGTCACAGTTACCATGACTTGGGATGCCAATTTATCGGGCTCGGGAGTAGAGAATTGCGCTAGCGATAGCAGCGGTGCTAGCCACCAATGTAGTGAGGTTGCGGTATGGCTAAGATAAGTAACCAACAAGGTTTTGGCCTTGTTGAGTTGATGATTGCCCTTATGCTATCACTGGTGGTGGTGGCGGGATTGTATGCGGCTTTTATTGGCGACCAAAAAAGTTATGAACTGACCCGAGCTAGCCATTTGCTGGTGAATAAAAATCGCATGAGCATACAAACCATGCGTTTGTATATACAGCAAGCAGGTTTTCGCGATTATAACCAACTCTATCAAAATACCTTATTACCAGTGGTACCGGTGGCCGATACCTTGGGCTTCACTTGGGATGAGGCGCAGATGCTGCAGGGCTTGGAAAACCAGACGACTTACCCTGGCGCTAAAGCCGATACCGATGTGGTAGCGCTACGCTTTTATGGTGCGGCTGCGCCAAATGCCAGTCTTTATGCCTGTGATGGCTCTGAAGTCGCCGCCGATACGGTATTAACTATGGTCTTTTTCATCTCTGCCAGCGATCAGTTAGTTTGCCGCGACCCCAGTGGCGATACGGTATTTGACCAAGATATCGACAATTTACAGCTTTTGTATGCCAGTGCTGACAATAATTTTCGTTATTTTAAAGCCAGCGAGGTGACGGATTGGACTCAGATTAATCGAGTTAAAATCGGTTTGTTAGTTACGCAAGACGTCGCCATGGGCAGTTTAAGCCGCGATCATAAATATTCAGTGTTAGATGAAGATATAACAGTTAATGATAAAAAACTGCGCCAAGCGGTCAGTGAAACGGTGATGTTGCTGAATCGGGGAGTCTCTTAGTGCGAAACAATAAACAGCAGGGCATGGCCTTAATCATGTCTTTGGTGATGGTGCTTATCGTTGCCTTGATCGGCGTAGCCATTGCGCAGCAAGTGATCAGTGGCAGAAAAAATTCAGCAGTCTATCAAGATCATGCCACTAGTTTCGTGCGTGCCACTTCGGGGATTAACGAAGCTGAGTTTGTGGTGCGTCGTGAAGCCTATGCTCCTGCTGCCCGATTAAATCCCAATACCGCCAATAATTTATTGGCCGATCAGTTTGAAAGTGATAACTGGTGGCAAAACGATGCCAAATGGGTGGCGGCTAATAAACTGGTGAATGTGACGAATGCTGCGGGCAATAACCTACAAGGGCAGCCACGTTACATTATTGAAGATGCCGGTGTTGATGCTGGCTTAGTAATGGGGCTAAAGGTTCCTAAGCGGCGTTTTGTGCGCATTACCGCGCGGGCCGAGGGCGAGGGTGGTGCGGTCAGCTATTTACAATCTTATGTGGCATTCATGGAGTAACAAGGTGAAGAAACAAGCAGGTTTTACCTTAATTGAGCTAATGATTGTGGTGGCCATTGTGGCCATTTTGGCGGCGGTGGCTTATCCCAGCTATTTAAGCCATGTGCAAACCACCCGTCGTGAAGAAGCCAAGCGAACCTTGCTGGAAGCGGGGCAAACCATGGAAGCGTATTACGCCATGAATATGTCATACAGTGGGGCTGTGAGTGGGGCGACTGTTTCGATTTATAGTCCGGGGCCTGATTTCTCGGATTATTATACTTTGAGCGCCAGTGGAGTGAGCGCTTCAGCTTATACCCTTACCGCTAGTCCTAAAGGAGCACAGGCTGGCGATAGTTGTGGT